>CAMTBF010000214.1 GCA_947068385.1 uncultured Lachnospiraceae bacterium | reverse complement strand
TACTTGGCGAACATGGCCGTGTCCGCAGTTTTTGCGGAAGCGTAGTCCGTAACCTCCTGTCCTGTAAAAAACAGGCAGCTTAAAGACCCAATTCCCGTCACTTGGTAAGGCAGGCCCCATTTCTCGAGCACGCTCCGCAATCCCTCCCGAAGCCGCTCTCCAAGGGCGTTGATGCGGTTGTAAACCGTTGTCCCCTCGTTTTGCAAAATGCCCAGCTGGGCAATGCCCGCAGCCATGGCGATTGGGTTGCCGCTGAGCGTGCCCGCCTGATACACGCTGCCCAAGGGCGCAACGAATTCCATCACGTCCCGCCGCCCGCCATAGGCCCCAACAGGCATGCCCCCGCCGATAATCTTGCCGAAGGTAGTTAAGTCTGGCTTCACCCCATAATACCCTTGTGCTCCGTCCAGGCCCAGGCGGAAGCCAGTAATCACCTCGTCGAAGATGAGCAAGGCCCCGTTCTCTGTGCAAATATCCCGCAAGCCCTGCAAAAACCCGTCCTTCGGCGTAACCACGCCCATGTTCGCGGCCACTGGCTCCACAATCACCGCTGCCACGCTGTTCTGTTCAAACAGGGCCTTCACGCTCTCCAGGTCGTTATACCTGGCGGTCAGGGTATCCTTGGCGCAGCCTTCCGGCACGCCTGCGCTGTCTGGAACCCCCTCGGTCATCACGCCGGAGCCCGCCTTCACCAGCATACTGTCGCTATGTCCATGATAACACCCTTCAAACTTGACGATCTTGTCCCGCCCAGTAAAGCCCCGGGCTACCCTGAGCGCACTCATCACCGCCTCGGTTCCAGAATTCACCATGCGCACCATCTCTATAGACGGAACCAAGGAGCAGACCAGCTCCGCCATCTGCACCTCAGCCTCGGTGGCCGCGCCAAAGCTCAGGCCGTTTTCCGCCGCCCGAATCACCGCCTCCCGCACCTCCGGATGGTTGTGCCCGAATATCATAGGCCCCCAGGAGCCGATAAAATCCACATACCGGTTCCCGTCCACATCGTAAATAAACGCCCCTTCTCCCCGGCGGACAAACCTAGGCTCTCCGCCTACTGCCCGAAAAGCCCGCACCGGACTGTTCACTCCTCCAGGTATACACTTCTTCGCCCTCTCAAAGAGCAGCTCCAGGCTCTGCTCCCGGAGAAGGTAGTGGGCCACCTCCTCCTTTACGACCTCCATGGCCTCAATATACCTGCCGTTGGCGGGCGTCCTGGAAGGCCTCCCCTCCATGAGGAAATACTCCCTGTGCTCCGGATACTGCTCCGAGGACAGATAAATCTCCCGGATCTCCTCCGGGCAGTAGGCCGGGATGACGCTCCTTCCTGCCAGTATGGCCGCTCCCTGGGGGCCTGCGGCAAACCGGATAAAGTCCCAGGCCTCCTCCGGATATTCGGTGCCCGACATCACTGCCACCACCGCCGTGTCGGAGATGACATGGCCCTCCTCCCCCTCCCAGTGGGGCATGGGCGCCACGTCATAGCGGATTTCCAGCCCCTCCTGGGCAATCATCTTGTTCAGGGAGGCCACGGACCAGTCCCCGCTGAAGTACATCCCCGTATCCCCCTCCAGGAAATTGGCGTCATAGCTGTTCCCGGCCTTGCCGGTCTGCTCCGTATAAGGCAGCTGCGCCCCCAGCTCATAGGTCAGCTCATAACACCACTGGGCCGCCTTCCGGAAAGCCTCCAGGTCCTCCGGCACAAAGGGATTGTTGGCCCCGCCCGTCCTGGCCGGGACCCGCCACCAGGTGCTGGTGGGCTCAAAGCTCAGCGACCCATAGCTTGTGTCCCCGCCCTCCTGCCTGGTCAGCTGCACCGCCGTCCGCTCATAGTCCTCCCAGGTCCAGCCCTCCTGGGGATAGGGCACACCGCGCCTGTCGAATAAGTCTTTGTTGTAGTAAACCGCCCAGCGGCTCATCCGGTAGGGGACCATATAGGAGCCGCATTCCTCTCCCTCCTGGCACCAGTCCCCGTAGGCCTCGTCCGCGTCCCACTGCTCCAGCCACTGCTCCAGGTTCATCAGCATCCCCTTGTTCTGCCACACCGCCGCCTCAGAGGGCGTGGGAAAGAACAGGCAGTCCGCCTGGCTCTCCCCGCCCCGCAGGCTCATCATCCGCTGGGGATACTCGGACACCGGGACGAAATTGGTGTGGATGGCCACATCCTCGTTCTGGGCCATATACCCCGCCGCAAGGGCCTCCACATTGTCCTCCTCGTCCTGCCAGGCATAGATTTCAAGGGTGACCCCCTCCCCGGCACCTCTGGCTTCCTGTGCCTCAAAGCCTCCCCCTGCCTCCCCGGAACTCCCCTCGTCCTTTCCGCAGCCCGAAAGCGATCCTGCAAACAGTCCGGCAAACGCCAGCCACGCAAAACTGTATTTCCAAAAATTCCTTTTCCCCATGGTTCCTCCCCGCAAAAGCTTTCCTCTCTTCTCCCCTATCTTACTAGACATTCTACCCAAAAGGCAATATCTTCCGCCCATTTTTACGCCAAAAAGGGAGCTGCCCGGCTTTTCTCCGGACAGTCCCTCCTCGCCCCACAGAAAACAGGCTCAGTCTGCTTCCAGGGAATTCTTGGTCTCCAATGCCTTATTCAGCTCATCCAGCCGCCAGGACACGATATCCTCCGCGCCCAGATCCGCGCAGTCCTGCATCATCTGGTCCCAAAGCTTCCCGAACTCCTCGTCGCTCTGGGCGTACACCATCTTCCAGCTGGCCTCCACCACCACGTCCCGGATGGCGTCCACCGTCAGCTTCATGGTATCGTCCGGATCCGGACAGAAGCTCACCACCGCGTCCAGCTTGCTGCGGAGCACATATGCGTCATTGTCCTTGAGCTGCTCCACGAAGTTCTCGTACCCGAAGGTCTCCCTCCACTGGACGGCCTCCTCGCTCTGGTCATTGATGGCCTTTATCTCGGCCCACTCGCCCAGTCCCCTGGCAGGCCTGGGGCCGTCAGGTCCCATGTAGGAATCCGAGGGCGTCCTGGTGATGATGAAATTGTCCAGCCACATCACGCGCTTTTCCCCTGTACTCTCAAATACGGTCTCCACGCCCTCCTCGGTAGCGGAGGAGATGCCGAATTCCGTGGGATATACCAGCCCGTCCTCGCCGTACTCCCACAGATCCCCCTCGGGGCCGCACCAGATTTCGAAGTAGGCGTCAAAGTCGGCCAGGAAATCCACGGCCCGAAGCGCCGCCTCCACATTCTCCGTCTTGGCGCTCACCACCACGTACATGTTGGTGCCGTAGGGCTTTGCCCAGTTCTCCTGGTACAGGGACATCCCCGGGATGTAGACCGGCCTGTAGCCGCTCCAGCCCGCGCAGGTGCCGCTGGGAATCATGCAGGCCAGGCTGGTCTCCACCTTCGCCTTCTGCACCTGCCTCTCATTGTTGATGCTGTCGGGATCCATGACGCCCTCCCTGTAGCACTGGTTGTACCATTTCAGCCCCTTATAGTACAGGCTGTCCTGGTTTTCCTCCAGGATGCTGTGGTGCTCCCCATTGATCATGTCCGTCTCAATCAGGTAAGGCAGGCTGTCCGGCTCATAGCCGAACCATTTGTACCAAAGCTGCATGTTCCCCCAATACTGGTCGTCGCTGCCCGCGTTCAGGATGGTTCCCCAGCACTGGGTATCGTCCTCCTCGGATTTGGGCATGACCTCCAGCATCTGCTTCATCACAGGAATCAGGTCGTCGATGGACTTGATTTCCGGGCATCCCGCCGCGTAGTAGGCCTTCCAGTTCACCTTCACCGCGTTGCGCCCGGTGTCCTCGCCCTCCTCCTGGAGGCCGATCAGCGTAGGGATCCCGTAGACTTCGCCGATGTCCGCGCTCCTGTATTCCCTTGTATAGTTCAGCGCGGTCTGGATGGACTCGTTCTCCCTGATGTGGGGCATCTGATCCAGATACTCCTCCAGGTTCAATATGAGCCCGCCCTCGATCATGGTCTTCATGTTGTCATAGGTCACGTACATGATGTCCGGAAGCTCGCCACTGGCCAGGATTCCGTTGGTCTTCTCATCGGAGTAGGCCCATACCTCCATCTCCAGCCCTCTCTTTGCCAGGATATCCGCCTTATATCCGGTCACCTGGCCGCTGCTGGTGTTGGTGTCCGCGGGATACAGGGTCACCTTGTCCAGATGGTCCCAGGTCTGCTCGTCCGGATAGGCCGCGGCGCTTCCCGCCTCCGGGGATTCCTCCTGGGCCTGGCTATCCTGGCTCTCCTCCGCCTGACTTGTGTCGGACGGCTGCTCCTGGCTCTGCTTTGTGTCCTGAGTCGTTCCCTCTCCGGATGTCTCCTGGCCGCCGCAGGCCGCCAGGGACATGGTCATGGCCGTGGCCAGCCCCAGGGCCATCCACTTTTTCAATGCTTTTCTCTTCATTTTCTTCCTCCTTATTAAGTTTGGCATCTGCCCCGCCCGGCACCTAGACATGGGCAGAGTATTTCCGGCCGCGAAGGGTATGCGTCCGTAAATCCTCTGGGGCACCGGGCGGGGCAGACGCTGTTTTGGACTTGTTTTTATGACTAACCTTTTACCGCACCAATCATGACGCCCTTCACGTAATATTTCTGGATGAAAGGGTAGACCAGCATAATCGGAATGATAACAATCGCCGTCAGAGTCAGGCGGATTCCCGTGGGCTGGATACTGCTGCCGCCCTCTCCCATGGCCTCGCTGGCGCTGTTGATCAGCGTGGCTGCGTTCTTGACCTGATTCTGGAATTCATAGAGCAGAAACTGCAGGGTATACAGCTGCGGCTTCGTGATATAAAGCTGGGTGGTGAAGAAATCGTTCCAGTGCCCCACCGCCGAGAACAGCCCCACCGTAGCCAGGATGGGCTTCTGCAGCGGGAGGACGATTCTGGCGAACCGGGTGAGATACCCTGCCCCGTCCAGCAGGGCGGATTCCTCCAGCTCCGCCGGCAGGGCCTCCATGGAGGTCTTCACCAGGATCATGTTGTACACCCCTACCAGCCCCGGGATGATGTAAATCCAGAAGCTGTTTAATAGCCCCAGCATCTTGTTGTTCAGGTACACCGGTATCATGCCCGCGCTGAAGTACATGGTGGCCACCACCATACGGTACCAGAACTTCCGCCCCCACATTTCCGTCTTCGTGAAAAAGTAGGCCAGATAGGCGGTCACCAGCAGCGTAGAGCCCGTGCCCAGCGCCGTCCTCCCCAGGGTGATCATGGTGGCGTTAGCCAGGTTGGGAAGCCGCAGCACTTCTATATAGTTCTTTAACGTAATCCCCCTGGGCAGAAGCACGATCTTCCCCACCTCCACCAGAGAGGGGTCGCTGATGGTACAGATGAACAGGTAGTAGAACGGGAAGATGCAGATGAGGGCAAACAGGGTGAACAATATCCCGCAGGCCCCGTTGTAGGCTATGTCCGCTATCGACATTTTGTTTTTCGCATTCACTTTTCATCCTCCTCTAAAACACGCTGGTTCCCCTGATTTTTTTGGATGTGAAGTTCGCCATCCCAAAAAGCACCAGCGCCACTGCCGACTTCATGATTCCCACTGCCACCGAGAACGAAATCTGCCCGCTCCCGATGCCCAGATTATACACATACAGATCCAGGACCTCTATGGCCTCCTTGTTCAGCGCGTTCCCAAAGGCCAGGTACTGATCCACGCCGGTGTTCAGGAAGTTTCCGATGCTCATGATCAGCAGGACGAAGTACGTGGGGATCAGCATGGGGATAGATATGTAGCGGATCCTCTGCATCCGGTTGGCCCCATCCACCATGGCCGCCTCGTACATCTGCTGGTCGATGCCCGCGATGGACGCGAAGTACACGATGGCGCTCCAGCCCAGGTTCTTCCACTGCTGCAGGAGCACCATGCGAATCCACACATGGTCTCCCGATGTCATCAGGTTAAAGGGCTCCGAAATCACCCCCAGCTCCAGCAGGACATTGTTCACCAGCCCGTTTGTGGAAAAGAAGCTGTTCACCAGGGAGTAGATGATGACCCATCCGATGAAGTTTGGCAGGGTGGTCACCGACTGGACGAACTTCTGGAATTTCCGGCTGCGCATCTCGCTTAAAAATACCGCGAACAAAAGGGGCAGTGGCGAGAACAGGTAGCCCAGGAAGTGGATGCCGAAGGTATTGGTCAGCACCCGGAACAGGTTCCTGCGCATGACCATATTGCCGAAGAGCGTGGTGAAATTATTCCATCCCACATAAGCGCAATCCCACAGGCTTTTTCCTGGCTTGTACTGGAAAAACGCAAAGGACCATCCCCACAGCGGCAGATAGTGGAACATAAATACAAGGATGATTGCCGGCAGCGCGTACAGGAACAGCTTGAACCGGTTCCACTGCTTTCTCTTTGTCCCCGCCCTGGCGATGGCGGGACTGTTGTTTCTGGCTGAAGCCATCTTCTTACCTCCCTCGTGTGTTTTCTTGTAAGTTTATTTTACGGAATGGGAGGTTGGGAAAATAGGAATTTTTTTAGAAGAAAGAAGGAAATTTTTGAGATAATAGAAAAGCAGAAGCTGGGATGGAGTTTGGTACGGAACAGAAAGCAG
>CAMTBF010000213.1 GCA_947068385.1 uncultured Lachnospiraceae bacterium | reverse complement strand
GCCTCCAGCAGCGCGTCCGCCCACTTCTGCAGGGTGCGGGCCAGCAGGGTATAGTTCTGGTCGTATTCGGACAGGGCCGTGATGTTGGCGGCGCCGTATTCCAGCTTCAGCTCCGTGTTGGTCCAGCCGGTGAGGTTGACGATCTTCAGGGAGGTGAGGGACTCTATGATGCCGATGCACTCCAGCACTTCGGGATCCTCGTTCAGCACATGGGTGGGGAAGCGCTCCAGGGGGATCCTGACATAGTTCAGGCCGTCTAAGGGCTTGCGCCGGACGGAATTGGCCTGGGCTTCCCTGGCCCAGAAATTCTTCTCGTTGCGGCGGCCCCTGCGGGCCTGCTTTTTTATATTATAAGAAACCAACAGGGAAAAGGTAATAAAACTTGCCAAAAAACCGATATTCATATATAATATCCTTTCGTAGACATATCGTATTCGCCACAGGGGTGCCGCGGGGAGGCCGGGGCATCCTGAGGGCAGACAGGAGCCGCCATGTTCAACATGAACAACAAAAAAAGGACGCAGCGCATCTCCGCGATAATCGTTATTCTGCTGGTGATCGCGATGGTTGCTTCCACTGTAACATATTTGGTTTATTAATTCAACAACAGAATCAGAGAGGATGCAGACAATGGGAAAATGGATAAGGAAAGGCTGCTTTCTGGCCTGTCTCCTGGCCAGCGCGCTGCTGTGGGGCATGACCACGGCGGCAGAGGAGGGGGACGCCATCAAGAAGGGGATCTTCGTGGGGGAGGTGGAGCTCTCCGGCATGACCGCCCAGGAGGCGGCGCAGGCCGTGGAGGCCTATGTGGAGACCCTGCGGGGGGTGGAGATCACGCTCCTATACGCAGAGGACAGGGAAGTGCCCGTGACCGCAGGGGAGCTGGGGATCTCCTGGGCCAATCAGGAGGTCATCACCGAGGCCCTGGAGGTGGGCACCCACGGGAACGTGATAGAGCGGTACAAGATGCTGAAGGACCTGGAGCGGGAGAACCTGGTCTACCCGCTGGAGCTGTCCTTTGACTTCCAGGGGCTTACGGACATCCTGATCGAGGAGTGCGCCAAGTACGACCAGAAGGCGGTGGACGCCACCTTGGTCCGGGAGGACGGAGCCTTCCGGGTGGTGGGCGGAGACACCGGGTACGCCCTGAACGTGGAGGCCTCCTTCGATAAGGTCTACGAGCTTCTGTCCGCCGGCTGGGACTGCCAGCCCTGCAGCATCCCGCTGGTGGTGGAGGTGACCCAGCCCAGGGGCAGCGCCGAGGAGCTTGCCAGGGTGAAGGACGTGCTGGGCACGTTCACCACCTCCTACGGCTCCTCCAACTTCAACCGGAGCGAGAACATCGCCAACGGCTGCAGCCTGATCGACGGCACGGTCCTGTACCCCGGGGACGAGTTCTCCATGCTGGACATCGTGACGCCCTTCACCGCGGAGAACGGGTACTATATGGCGGGATCCTTCATGAACAACCAGGTGGTGGACAGCATGGGAGGCGGCATCTGCCAGGTATCCACCACGCTGTACAACGCGGTCCTGCTGTCGGAGCTGGAGGTCACCGAGCGGTCGAACCACTCCATGATCGTGACCTATGTGGATCCTTCCGCGGACGCGGCCATCGCGGAGAGCGCGGACAAGGATTTCCGGTTCAAGAACAACCTGGACTGCCCGATCTACATCGAGGGGCGTACCGAGGGCAAACAGCTGACCTTCACCATCTATGGGGAGGAGGGCAGGGATCCGGGCCGGGAGGTCCGCTATGAGAGCCAGGTGCTGGAGGTCATCAATCCTCCCGCCGACCAGATCACCGCGGATCCCGCGCTGCCCCTGGGCTATATCGCGGTGGACAATAACCTCCATGTGGGCTACAGGGCGGAGCTGTGGAAGATCGTCACGGAGAACGGGCAGGAGACCAGCCGGGAGAAGGTGAACAGCAGCAGCTATCGGATGGTGCCCAGGGGCGCCGTGGTGGGGGTATCCACGGAAGACCCCGTGGCCTACGAGGAGATTATGGCGGCCATCGGCACGGGAAGCATAGAGCATGTGGGAAATGTGCTGGCCATCCTTGTGCCGCCTCCACCGGCGGATCCCGCCGCGGAAGGGGCCCAGTGAGCTTCCCGGGCCCTGACCCGGGCGGAAGGGGCGCAGAGGCGCGGAGCATGGGAATGAAGACTGGAAAGCTGCCGGTAAATGCCATGAAGCGTTCTGTCTTCGGCCAGATCCGGACGAAAAGAGAGGAAGTGTCAAGTGGCGCAGGGGCTGGGGAAGACTGCGCCATCTTCTCATTCTGCCCGGAGTCCGGGGCGGCGGAGCGGACGGCGGTCTGTGTGCAGGAGGCCGTGCTGCGGATTCCGCTGCCGGGAGGCAGGATAGACGGCTTGACATTTGGAAACAGACGATATCAAGGACATCAGGCAGAGGAGCCATGGGCCCCGGGCTGCGGGGAGAGGGAGCCTGTAGCCGTCCCGGAGGCCGAAAGAGGGCCATATGCCCTGGGCCATGAGGAGGGGCCGCCTGCCGGGCTGTCCGGACAGGAGGCTCTGCCGCCCGGGAGCGGAGAAGCGGTTCTGTCCATGGCAGATTTGATTGTAAAATGCGCCAACAACCTGGCGGCAGGCGGCGCGGAGCCGGTGGCGGCCATGGTGGCGCTGTTCCTGCCGGAGGGCGTGGAAGAGCCCCTGATCAGGGCGCTGATGGCTCAGGCCGAAGAAAAGTGCGCGGAATTACATATGGAGATTGCCGGCGGGCAGACAAGGGTCACTGCCGCGGCAAAAGCGCCGCTGGCTGTGGTCACTGGCTACGGCAGGCTGGCGGAGGGGGAGAATCATACCGTGAAGGCCGCCGCACCGGGACAGGACATCGTCCTGAGCAAATGGATTGGCCTCCAGGGAACCGCGCTGCTGGCCCGGCGCTGCCGGGAGAAGCTGCTGGAGCGTTATCCCGCCTGGCTGGTGGAGGAGGCGGCGGGCTTTGGCCGGTATCTGTCCGTGCTGCCGGAGGCCCGGACGGCGCGCCAGGCGGGCGTCTGCGCCATGCATGACGCCTCGGAGGGAGGCATCCTGGCAGCCCTCTGGGAGCTGGCCGAGGGCGCGGGCCTGGGGCTCGTGGCGGATTTGCGAAGGATTCCCCTGCGCCAGGAGACCGTGGAGGTATGCGAGTGCTGCGGGGCGAACCCTTACGAGCTGCTTTGCGGCGGGTGCCTGGTCATGACCGCCCGGGACGGACATAGCTTGGCCGCGGTGCTGCGGGAGGCCCGTATCCCTGCCGCGGTGATCGGGAAGCTGACCCAGGGCAATGACCGGATATTGCGGAACGGGGAGGAAATCCGCTATCTGGACAGACCCCGGAGGGACGCCATATATGAGACGCTGGAACATGCGTGAAAAATTCGAAAAGAGAGGGACAGGAAATGAGAGAAGAATTGTTGGCATTGATCGAAAAGAACAGCCGCATCGACTTAGGGGAGCTGGCGGTGCTCCTGGGAGCCCAGGAGGCGCAGGTGGTAAGCGAGCTGGCCGCCCTGGAGGCGGAAGGTATCATCTGTGGATACCACACCATGATTGACTGGGAGAAGACCTCCAGGGAGAAGGTCTCCGCCCTGATCGAGGTGCGTGTGACGCCCCAGAGGGGCCAGGGCTTCGACAGCATCGCGGAGCGCATCTACCAGTACCCGGAGGTGCAGAGCGTGTACCTGATGTCCGGCGGCTATGACCTGATGATCATCCTGGAGGGGAAGACGCTGCGGGAGGTGTCCTCCTTCGTGTCGGAGAAGCTTTCCGCCCTGGATTCCGTGATCAGCACGGCCACCCACTTCATCCTGAAGAAATACAAGGACCACGGCACGGTGCTTTCCAGGAAAAAAGAAGACGAAAGGGAGATGATTACCCCATGAGAAATCCGTTAGCAGACAGAATCGTAGACATCAAGCCCTCGGGCATCCGGAAGTTCTTCGACATCGCCCAGGAGATGAAGGATACCATCTCCCTGGGCGTGGGCGAGCCCGACTTCGACACCCCCTGGCACATCCGGGACGAGGGCATCTACTCCCTGGAGAAGGGGAAGACCTTCTATACCTCCAACGCTGGGCTCAAGGAGCTGCGGGAGGAGATTGCGAACTATCTGTACAGGAAGCAGGGAATCCGCTATGAGCATCCCCTGAAGGAGATTCTGGTCACCGTGGGCGGGTCGGAAGCCATCGACATCGGCTTCCGGGCCATGATCAATCCCGGGGACGAGGTGCTGATTCCCCAGCCCAGCTTCGTGTCCTATGAGCCCTGCGCCGTGATGGCCGGGGCGAAGCCCGTGATCATCGACCTGAAGGCGGAGAACGAGTTCCGGCTCACCGCCCAGGAGCTGGAGGAGAACATCACGGACAGGACCAAGATTCTGGTGCTGCCCTTCCCCAACAACCCCACCGGGGCCATCATGGAGAGGAAGGATTTGGAGGCCATCGCGGAGGTCATCCTGAAACATGACATCTATGTCATGTCCGATGAAATCTACGCGGAGCTTTCCTACAAAGAGAAGCATGTCTCCATCGCCCAGCTCCCGGGCATGAAGGAGCGCACCATATTGATCAACGGCTTCTCCAAGGCCTTCGCCATGACCGGCTGGCGCTTGGGCTATGCCTGCGGGCCGGAGGCCATCATAGAGCAGATGACCAAGATTCATCAGTTCGCCATCATGTGCGCGCCCACCACCAGCCAGTACGCGGCAGTGGAAGCCCTGAAGAACGGCGACGACGACGTGGCCGAGATGTGCACGGCCTACAACCAGAGGCGGCGCTACCTGGTGCACGCCTTCCGGGAGATGGGGCTGCCCTGCTTTGAGCCCTACGGCGCTTTTTACATCTTCCCCTGCATAAAGGAGTACGGCATGACCAGCGACGACTTCGCCATGCGGTTCCTGAAGGAAGAGGGCGTGGCCGTGGTGCCGGGGACGGCCTTCGGCGACTGCGGGGAAGGGTATCTGCGCATCTCCTACGCCGCTTCCCTGGAGAACCTGCGGACGGCCATGGAGAGGCTGGCGCGTTTCCTGAAGAAGCTCCGGGAGGAGCGCGGGGACAGATAGGGAGGTGCGGCTATGAAGAAGAGAATCGGAATCGCGGTAATCGCCATTGCCCTGCTTTTGTCCGGCTGTACCGTCCCGCTGCCCATGGAAATCCTAGAGCAGGTTTCCCGGATCGGGGACAGGGCCGGGGATTCTGCCGAAAAGTCTGTGAGCCAATCGGAGGAGAACAAAGAGACGACGAAAGTAAAACGGGATAACGGCAACATCGCCGAGACCGGCACAGACGGGCAGGAAGACGACGCATCCCCGGAAGGCCAGGTGCTCAGTGTCAGGGGAAGCAGCGACGACGAAGAGGGCGAGGCGGCGGATTCCTATGTAAAGGGCACCACCACGGACGACGGATGGGAAAGCGAATACTGGAACCTGCGCTTCACGGCCCCGGAGGGCATCTTCATGCTCAGCGAGGAGGGGCTGGATGCCCTGATGGGGATTAGCGAGGACATCGTTCAGGAGAACTACAGCGAGAAGCAGCAGGAATACCTGGAAATGACAACGCTGTATGAAATGGTGGCCACCAGCGCAGAAGGGGATCCCAATGTGGCAGTGTCCGTAGAGAAGCTAATGGTCAGGGGCATGACCACGGAGGACTATAAAAAGGTGGCGCTCCTGCATTTGCGGATGCTGCAGAATCCGGTCTATGAGATTCTGGAGGACAACGGCACGGCGGAAATCGCGGGGGAGACCTTCGCGATGGTGAATACCACGGCAAAAGGCGAGGACGACTATCTTCAGGACTATTATTTCCGGGTGGAGGACGACAGGGCGCTGATCATCACCATTACCTACAGGGAGGCGACAGCGGATCAGGCCCCGGCGCTTCTCGGCGGCTTTGACGTATACTGAGGCAGGGGGGCTGGACGGATGCATATCATATTGCACCAGCCGGAGATACCGGGGAATACGGGAAACATCGGGCGTACCTGCGTGGCTACAGGCACGCCCCTGCACCTGATAGAGCCCTTGGGCTTTCGCCTGGACGAAAAGTCCATCCGGCGGGCCGGCATGGACTACTGGCACCAGCTGGAGGTCCACAGGTACATGAACTTCGAGGAATTTAGGGAGCGCCATCCCGGCGCGAGGATCTGGATGGCCACCACCAAGGCCAGGCATAGCTATACGGAGGTAAGCTACGGGCCGGACGACTACATCATGTTCGGCAAGGAGAGCGCGGGCATTCCAGAGGAAATCCTGGTGGAGCATGAGGAGAGCGCGATTCGGATTCCCATGCTCCCCACTATCCGCTCCCTGAACCTGTCCAATTCCGTGGCCATCGTGCTGTACGAGGCGCTACGGCAGAACGGCTTTGCGGGGCTGCAGCAGGAGGGGGAGCTGCATCGGTTGGAGTGGCAGGCCGGGGATGCAAGGAGATAGAAAAACGAAAGAAAATAATAAAAAAGTTCGCCTTACTGGCAAGTAAGGCGAACTTTTTTATTACTGCTAACATTTTATACCCAATGTGGGGGTAGTGCAAGAATTTGAAGAAAAATGATGGTTTAGACTGGCATTTTGTTT
>CAMTBF010000212.1 GCA_947068385.1 uncultured Lachnospiraceae bacterium | reverse complement strand
ACATACTGAATCCAGTGCAGACCAGCGCCTATCAGATGGATCCTGTGGTATTGAAGCGGGAGTTTGGAAAAGACATCACATTCTGGGGCGGGGGGTGCAATACCAGGACGGTACTGAATCATGCATCGCCTAAGGAGGTATATGGGCATTGCCGGCGCATGATCGATATTTTCAACCGGGACGGCGGATATATATTCAATCAGGAGCACAATATCCTGCCGGATGTGCCGCCGGAAAATATAGTTGCCATGTATCAGGCGGTAGCAGATGCCAGGAGAGGATAAGGACCTTTTGGAGGAGAAAATGGGAGAGAAGAAAGTTACAGTATTGCTGGTGGGAATCGGGGGCTACGGCGGCGTATATCTGGACGAGCTGCTGCACAGGCCGCGGGGAGAGCGGTTCCGGATCGTGGGGGCAGTGGATCCTTATGCGGACAGGAGCAGATTCATGGACGAGCTTGGCATCCGCGGGATTCCGGTTTACGGCACCCTGGAGGAATTTTACCAGGAACAGAGGGCGGATCTGGCGATCATTGCTACGCCGATTTATCTGCATGGACACCAGGCGCGGTACTGCATGGAGCATGGAAGCGATGTCCTATGTGAAAAGCCCATCTGTGCCACGCTTGACGAGGCAGGGAGCATGATGGCGGTCCGCAACCGCACCGGGCGCAGGCTGGCCATTGGCTTTCAATGGTGCTATAGCGACTCTGTCCGGCGGCTGAAGCAGGACATCCTGGCGGGACGCTATGGGACGCTTCGTCGGATCCGTACCGTGGTGTTCTTCCCGCGAAACGTGGAGTATTTCAGGCGGTCTTCCGGATGGGCGGGAAAAAGGCACCTGAGTACCGGGGAGTGGGTGCTGGACAGCGTGGCATCCAATGCGGCAGCCCATTATCTCCAGAACATGCTGTATCTGGTCGGCAGCCGGATGGAGCGCAGCGGGGAGCCAGTCTCCCTGCAGGCGGAGGCCTACCGGGCCAATGAGATTGAGATGTATGATACCTGCGCGTTCCGCATCCGGACGGCAGAGGATATAGAATTGCTGTTCTATGCCACCCATGCGGTTCCGGCAGACTGGGACCGGATGCCGGAGTTCGTATTGGAGGGGGAGCGGGGAACGGTAGCCCTGAAGGGCAACTGCATCAGGGGTACACTTGAAGACGGACAGATGATAGATTATGGAGAGCCATGTGCAGACAGTTTCCGCTCCCTTGATTATGTCGGGGATGCCATCTGTGAGGATGTGCCCCTGCCCTGCGGGGTGGAGACGGCATTGCCCCATCTGAAAT
Organism: uncultured Lachnospiraceae bacterium; assembly: GCA_947068385.1. GTDB lineage: Bacteria > Bacillota > Clostridia > Lachnospirales > Lachnospiraceae > Acetatifactor. Next base: position 5,307 of record CAMTBF010000212.1, on the reverse strand, counting down.
GTATCTGCCATGTGGCGGAGAGCTTTCCGGACATTCCCCTGTTTCCAACGGACGTCCTTAAGTATGATGAGGATACCGGCCAATATACCTGCCAAGGGCTGGGAGAGGCGCTGGAGCGCTGTTGGCAGGAGGGGAAGCTGCCCTATGAGCTGCATCTGCCATGGGCGCGGCCGCCTCATGACATCCCAATCAGTGCGTACCGCTACAGCCCCACGGCCACAGGCTTTCGGATTCGGCTGGACAGGCCGGAGGATTCCCTGCGCAAGGTGGTATGTACGCTATTCCCGGACAATCGGAAATCGAATGTGTTCAACGCGGATGAAATGGAAAGGATGGACTTGTACCCTTTCCGCCCGGTGGTATATTCCTTATTGTCCCCCAGGTTCTATCTGGACACGCATAGCCTCTCCGGCCTGTCCGGCTACGGAAGATTTGTCCTTGTCACGGATACGGAGGTCCGCTGGCTGGACGAATGCGATGAGGTAGAAACGGAATATGTGAACGGGGAGATGCGCTATTGCGTCAGGGATCACAGCATACCGGGCTGTAGCATCCGCGTCCATGTCCTCGCGACCGCAGGCGCGGTGGGCTTGGCAGGGCGCGTGGATCTGAGCGGGCTGGCGGGGAATGTGCGCGTGTATTTGGTGTATGGCGGCATGCTGAGCTGGAACTACCATTCCCCATACCTTGCAACCGACAGCAGGGATATGTGCTGGGGAAATGTGGTTTCGCTGCACGGAAGCACGGCGAAGATCTGCATGGATGAGAAGGAGTGGGAGTTCGCATATTCCGGGCTGCAGGAGATTCCTTGCAATGAAAACGATATGTCCAAGAACAGGGCCTGGTGTATGATAGAGCACTGGAGGCGCCAGGTCACGGTGCGTGTGGAAGGGGCGCAGATGCGCATTGCGCCGCCAGAAGGACTCATTTCCTTTGATGAGAAGGAGCTGGCGGATCATAGGAGCGCCTATGGGGGCATCTCCTGTGCGGCGCTTACCATAGGAAGCGTACAGTACTTTGTAGTGGGCCGCGGGGAGAAGATAGAGAAGGGAAGCCTGGAGGAGCTTTTTGAAGCTTCCAGGGCAGAGAACCTGCGAATCGGGCAGGGCCTTGTAGTCCGGTCGGGAGACGATGCCCTGGACGGCGCGATACGAATCGGGGCCTATCCCACCTGCGCGCTCTATGGAGACAGCGTCCTTATGCATGGCGCCCTTTCCTGGAGGTATGGCTATCTGGGCTGGAGGGCGGCCTATGGCCCGCTGGCCTATGGCATGTTCGACCAGGTGTACGGACATTTCGATAACCACTTCAGGAAAACATGGATCACAGAGGGCCTGGACAAGGGCGCTTTCATGCATATGCTGGAGGAAGCGGCACCGGATGCCACAACCTTTTATAACATGTATGAGACATTCATCGACCAGGCGAAATATTACTGGGAATATACAGGGGACGAGGAGTTTGCCCGCAGGCTACTGCCCATGGTGGAGGGATGCATCGAAAGGGAGATTCGGCGGCTTAAGCCAGGCGGAGAGTGGCTTTTTGAGAACAGCCTCAATACTTGGATCAGCGACAGCCATTGGTCTATCCTGGGGCAGTGCACCCAGGCCTCAGCCTATATGTACAATATGATCCGCCTGGCATCGGAGCTGGCGGATACGGAAGAAAAACGCAGACGGTATCAGAAGCAGGCCGAATGCGTAAAGGAGGATCTGTTCCGTGTGCTCTGGCAGAAGCGGAAGGGCGTATTCGGCTATGCAAGGGATTTGAGCGGCAGCCAATTGCTCCATACGGAGCCGGAATTGGCAGATGTGTACCATACGGCGGAATTCGGGCTGACGGACAGATTCCAGACCTATCAGATGCTGGATTGGGTCGAGGCGAATCTTCGCCATGAACAGACAGGCAATGGCGGCAAGTTGTATTGGAGCTCGAACTGGCATCCGAACAGCGGGCATGGCTGTACCCATTCCACATATCTGCTGAGCATGGGAGAGGAGATGAACCTGGCCCTTACGTATTTCCTCCTGGGCCTGGCAGAACCGGGATATGAGGTCTTCAAGAGCTCATATATGGGAATCTATGGCGCGAAGGACGCGAAGCTTGCGGACACGGAGAACCGCAACCTGCAGGAGGTGGCTGGAGATTTCCCCTGCCAGCTCAATGAACAGGGCACTTCAATGGGGAATCCGCAATTCGGAGATTCCGTGAGCATGTTCGGGCGGGCCGCCTATGAGGGCGTGCTCGGAGTCCGCCCCATGCTGCATATCGGAGAGGTATGGCTGTCGCCCTGTATTCCGGCGGAACTGCCTGAAATCGATGTGAAGTCCGCGATTATCGATTACCGTTATCTGCGGGAGGAAAAGAAGCACAGCCTGCACTATGCGCTGAAGCGGGAGGGCTGCACGCTTCGGGCCACCTTCTATCTGCCCGTGGCAGAGGTGCTTTTTGTAGAAGCGGAGGGCCAGCCAGTATCATGGCGCACAGAGCCTGGATTTGTCGGGGTGCAGGTATGCGTTTCGGTTGAAGATGCCCGCGAGGGAAGCATTTGCGTATATTTCGCGGCAGCAGGGGCAGCTCCCCAGGCGGAGCGCCGCAGGCTGAAGGAGCGGGAAGAGTTCCTCCTGGATTATCCGGGCGAAACGGTGGAGGAGCTGATTGACCCTCAGGGAATTACAGGAAATGTCCGAATCTCGGGCGGGAAAGTCCGTGGAATCGCCGCCGGTGGCGAAGGCAGCGGCGTCTTCTTCCTTCGCATGCGTGCAGGCAAGGCGGAATACATCCGTCCTGTGAAGCTGTGGATTGAAGGGGAGGCTACGCCCGGGAGAGGGCCTTGGCGCGGCTATCAGGAAGAGTTCGATGGGCCTTATGCATGGGAACCGGTGGATATGGACGGGCTGTTCAACGCCTCATCGCCGACGGAGGTATTGGATGTGGTGAACGATACGGTCATGGCGCTGCCGAAGAGCTATAACCAGGTGAACAGGGATTACTATAAGATTCATCTGAGCAGCTATAATACCAGGCGACCTGGATGGGAGACATCGGATGAGAGGTGGCGCAGACTGGTGGGGGAGGACGGAATGGCCATGACCGGAGAGGGAGTCCCCTTCCGCTCTAAGAAGGAGGGCATGTACATGGCGGCGACTACCCTGGCCAGCACGGCCTATCCGGATCGGGTGACGGTCCAGATGGAGGCGGTGGGCCGGGCGGCGTATCTGCTGATTACCGGAATCACTTTCCCGATGCAGTCTCATGTGGAGAATCTGCGCGTCACCTTCCTCTATGAGGACGGCGTGCGGGAGGAGCATCCGCTGGTCAATCCTACGGATATCGGCGATATGTGGTTCACGCTGTGGTATCGGTTCCATGATACGCCGAATAACGGGTTTGAGAATATTGGGGGCCGTCACGGGGAAATGTCGTCCAAAGGGCTGAATCTGGACGGGCCTGTTCCTACTGATACGGAGGCCCATATATTGCGGTTCCGGCTGCGCCCGGGCAGGAAGGTAAAGGCGGTGGAGGTGCGCACCATTGCCAATGACGCGATTTTTGCTTTGATGGGGATTACGGTGCTGAAGTAGAAAAGGGATGGATGTTTAAGGAAAGAGAGCTTATGAGGTATGATATCAGAATCGGGATAATCGGTTTGGGAGGGCGTGGCAGTGGGATGCTCAAGGATCCAATCCTTTCGCTGGGGGTACAGGTCGCGGCAGTCTGCGATACACGCGAAGGGCTCATGAGGAACGCGGCGGACATCATAAAGGGCGCAGGGCTTCCCGAGCCTCGGCAGTGCGAGGACTATCACGATGTGCTTGCCATGCCCGAGCTGGACGCGGTCATCATTGCCGCATCCTGGGAAGAGCATGTCCCTATGGCCTGTGATGCCAAGCGGGCAGGGAAATATGTGGGCCTGGAGGTGGGCGGAGCCTATTCCGTGGAAGAATGCTGGAAGCTGGTGCGCGCCTACGAAGAGACCAGAGTGCCCTGCATGATGCTGGAGAACTGCTGCTATGGCAGGGAGGAGCTGGCGGTGCTGAATATGGTTCGCCAGGGTTTGTTCGGTGAAATCGTCCACTGTGAAGGAGGGTATCGTCACGACCAGAGGAAATCGATTGTCACCGGGCCGGAACGGGGCCATTATCGGTACCGCCAGTATCTGAACCGGAACGGCGACAGCTATCCCACCCATGCGCTGGGGCCCATCGCGAATGTCCTGGACATCAACCATGGAAACAGGATGATTTCCTTGGTCTCCATGGCATCCAAAGCAGCAGGGATTCATGACTACATCCTCAGGACGAAGGGCCCGGGACATGAGTTGGTGAAATGGAGCTTCTCCCAGGGAGACGTGGTCACGACGATGATTAAATGTGCCCATGGGGAGACGATTGTGCTGTGCCTTGACACAGGACTGCCCAGGTTCTATACACGGGGGCTCCAGGTAGAAGGGACGCGCGGTATGTACATGTATGACAACAACAGCGTCTTTCTTGATGGAAAGGATGATGAAAATGAGTTCCGGTGGCGGGAATGCTGGAACAATGCGGAAGCTTATTATGAGCGGTATGAACATCCTGTATGGAGGGAATGCCTTGAAAAGGGCGTGACGGGAGGCCATGGAGGGATGGACGGGCTGGTCTACAAGGCGTTTTTTGACGCGGTGCGGAATCGCGGCCCGGTTCCCATTGACGTATATGATACGGCATCCTGGATGGCGATAACGCCGCTGAGCGAGGAGAGCATCGCTTTGGGCGGCATGCCCCGGGCGATTCCGGATTTCACCAACGGGCAGTGGATGCTGCGGGGGGCTTGGGAGCCTTGAGTTAGATTTAGTAAGATATATTTCGGCAATATATAAAAAAGTTCGCCTTACTGGTATGTTAGGCGAACTTTTTTATTGCTTTTCTTATTTTATACCTATTATGGCTATCATGCAAGTCTAATTTCAAATTTGTCAATATTTGCTGATTCTGATTGTTTTTCTCGAGGCTTTTCATGAATTTTGCAATAAATTCTAGCCTAAACCGCTCTGTCTGGTCTTGGGCAGTGTTTTTGATGCGGCTTTCCGGAAGGTAGTGCGGGGGCCAAAAGGGACCGAAAAAGTTCGCCTAACATACCAGTAAGGCGAACGATTTGGAGATTGGAGTGGAGAATGCCAGAGGTGACTGGGAGGGAATACAATCGGAAGCAAAGGCAGCTTCCTGCTGCCAAGTATTATGAGAAGATGCGGGAGCTGGGATGCTTTACCCTGCAGGATGTCACGGACATGGTGGGGGAGCGGTCGGCGGTGGCCTATCTGGTGAA
>CAMTBF010000211.1 GCA_947068385.1 uncultured Lachnospiraceae bacterium | reverse complement strand
TGATTTCCGCAACAGTTTTGTATCACAAATTGGATAAATCCGCCCCTTTACGATTAAATTATGTCTATGGTATGATAAAGGTTGAGATTTTTGAGAAGAGACAGCCCGCGGGAATCAGGCGGCAGAGTTGAGGATGATATGACAAAAAAGGAATTTGACAACATAGCGAAATCGTATCTATATCTGGACGGGGCCACAGGCTCCAACCTGGTCAGGGCGGGCATGCCCTCCGGAGTCTGTCCGGAACAGTGGATCCTGGAGCATCCCGATGTGATGCTGGAGCTCCAGAGGCAGTACGTGGCGGCCGGTACGGACATCCTGTACGTGCCCACCTTTACGGCCAACCGGATAAAGCTGTCGGACTACGGGCTGGCAGGGCGGCTGGAGGAGATGGTGAGAGGCCTGGTGGCCATTTCCAGGCAGGCGGCTTCGGAGGCGGACAGGCCGGTGTACCTGGCCGGAGACCTGACCATGACAGGGCGGCAGCTTTCCCCGGTGGGGGATATGGAGCTGGAAGAGCTGATAGATGTCTATAAGCAGCAGGTCAGGGCTTTGGCGGACGCAGGGGTGGACCTCCTGGTGGTGGAGACCATGATGAGCCTGGCGGAGGCCCGGGCGGCGCTGATCGCGGCAAAGGAGGCCTGCGACCTGCCGGTGATGGTGACCATGACCTTTGAGGCGGATGGGAGGACTCTGTTCGGGACGGATCCCACGACCGCGGCCATCGTGCTGGAATCCCTGGGCGCAGCGGCTGTGGGGGCCAACTGCTCCACAGGCCCGGCCAAAATGAAGCAGGTGATCGCCGACATGGCGGCCTGCACAGGAATCCCCATCATCGCCAAGCCCAATGCGGGCCTGCCCCATCTGGAGGGAGGGCGTACCGATTATGACATGGACGCGGACACCTTCGCGGAGGAGATGAAGCTGCTGGCAGAGGCCGGGGCTTCCGTCCTGGGGGGATGCTGCGGTACTACGCCGGAATACATCAGGAAGCTTCGGGACAGCTTTGGGAAAGGCCCCGTCTCTGAAAGGGCCGACAGGAGAGAGGGCGTCCGATACCTGACTTCGGAGCGCCGGACGGTGGATTTCGGCCTGGAGGGCAGCTTCCTGATCGTGGGGGAGCGCATCAATCCCACCGGGAAAAAGCTGCTGCAGGCCCAGTTGAGGGAGGGGAATTTCGATAAGGTGGTGCAGTTCGCCGAGGAGCAGGAGCGGTGCGGCGCGCAGGTGCTGGACGTGAACATGGGCATGAGCGGCATCGACGAGAGGGAGACCATGCTGCGGGCCCTGGAGGAGATAGGCGGCGTGTCCCATCTGCCCCTCTCCCTGGACTCCAGCCATGTGGAGGTGCTGGAGGCGGCGCTTCGCCATTACCCCGGCAGGGCCCTGGTGAATTCCGTGTCGCTGGAGGCGGAGAAATTCGAGAAGCTCCTGCCGATCGTAAAGAAATACGGCGCCATGTTCATCCTGCTGCCCCTCTCGGACGAAGGGCTGCCGAAGAGCCTGGAAGAGAAGATACATATCATAGAGACTGTGCTGGAAAGGGCATATTCCCTGGGCCTGAAAAAAGAGGATATCATCGTGGACGGCCTGGTGTCCACGGTGGGGGCCAATAAAAGGGCGGCGGTGGAGACGCTGGAGACCATCCGCTACTGTAAGGAGAAGGGGCTTGCCACCATCTGCGGCCTGTCCAACATCTCCTTCGGCATGCCGGAGCGGGGGTACGTGAACGCGGCCTTCCTGACCATGGCCATCCGGGAAGGGCTGACCATGGCCATCGCGAACCCCTCCCAGGAGCTGCTGATGGCCAGCGCTTTTGCCGCGGACCTGCTGCTTGCGAAGGAAGAGGCGGATATACGGTATATCGAATATGCAGGCACGCTGGCAGAGAAAAGAGAGAAGAAAAAGGAACAGGAAGCGGCGCGAATCAGGAGCGCGGCCCTTGAGGAGAAGGCTGTAATCCCCGGAAAAGCCGAAAGCCGGCGCGCGGACGACCAGACGCCAGACGCCGCTCCTAAGCCGGAAGCCACAAACGTATGCCGGGAGGCCCTGTACCATTCCGTCCTCAAGGGCAACCGCAAGGGCATCGCCGCCCAGACCAAAGAGGTCCTGGCCCAGGGCGAGGAGCCCCAGGCCCTGCTGCATGAGGTGCTTCTCCCTGCCATCAACGAGGTGGGCGAGCTCTTCGACAAGGGCCGGTATTTCCTTCCCCAGCTCATCGGCAGCGCGGAGGCCATGAAGAGCTCCATCGAGATACTGGAGCCGCTTCTGCTGAGAGAGACGGATGCGGAAGACATGCCCGTGGTGGTCATCGCCACCGTGGAGGGGGACATCCATGATATCGGCAAGAACCTGGTGGCGCTGATGCTGAAGAACTACGGCTTCCGGGTCATCGACCTGGGCAAGGACGTGCCCAAGGAGGATATCATCCGGGCGGCAAAGGAGAACAACGCCAGGATTATCGCCCTGTCGGCCCTGATGACCACCACCATGCAGCGCATGCGGGAGGTGGTGGCCTACGCGAAGGAGGAGAAGGTGAGCGCCAAGATCATGATCGGCGGCGCGGTCATCACCCGGGAATACGCGGATGAGATCGGCGCGGACGGTTATTCCGCGGACGCGGCGGAGGCGGTGAAGCTGGCGCAGAGGCTTGTGCGGGAAAAAGCTGCCGACTGAGGCATAAAAATGCTGATGAAAAAAATGTTGATAATAGAGGAGGAATTGATATGTTAGGTGCAGATGCCATTGTCAAATGTCTGGAGGAGGAAGGAGTCACGACGGTATTCGGGTATCCCGGCGTAGCCATCTGTCCTTTTTACAACAGCATCCTGGAATCGGACATCCGGACGATTCTCATCCGCACGGAGCAGAACGCGGCCCATGCGGCCAGCGGAGTGTCCCGGATCACCGGAAGGCCCGGCGTATGCGCCGTCACCTCCGGCCCCGGCGCCACCAATGTGATCACGGGCATCGCCACCGCCTTCGCGGACAGCATCCCCCTGATCTGCATCACCGGCCAGGTGAACAGCGAGCTCCTTGGCAGCGATGTGTTCCAGGAGGCCGATATCACCGGAGCCGTGGAGTCCTTTGTAAAATACAGCTATTTAGTAAAGAATGTGAACGATATTCCCAGGGTGTTCAAGGAGGCTTTCCACATCGCCAATACGGGCAGACGCGGCCCTGTGCTGATCGATGTGCCCATCGATATCCAGAACGCCCCAATCGCCAAGTTCAAGTATCCGGAGAGCGTGTCCCTGCGCACCTACAAGCCCACGGTGAAGGGCAACGCGGTGCAGATCAAAAAGGTGGTCAGGGAGCTGGAGAAGGCAAAGCGCCCCTTGATCTGCGCTGGCGGCGGCGTGCTGCTGGCTGAGGCCGAGGGAGAGCTGCGCAGGTTCGCGGAGACCCACAACATCCCCGTGGTGTCCACCATGATGGGAATCGGCGCCATGCCCACGGACCACCCCCTTTATTTCCGGATGGTGGGCAACAACGGCAAGGCCTATGCCAACCGGGCCATGAACGAGTCGGATTTGCTGATCATGGTGGGGGCCAGGGTGGCCGACCGGGCCGTGAACCAGCCGGACATGATCACCCGGAACAAGGTGCTGGTGCACATCGACGTGGATCCCGCGGAGATCGGCAAGAACGCAGGCCCCACCATACCCCTGGTGGGGGACGCGAAGCATATCTTCGAGGATCTGGAGAAGGAGGAGTTCACCTGCAACTGCCAGGAGTGGCTGGACACCCTGAGGGAATACCGGAAGGCTATGGCCAGCAAGCGCAAGCCCGACCCGGCCTATGTAGACCCTGCCAAGTTTATCATGCGGCTCACCGAGAGGATGCAGGAGGACGCCATCTACGTGGCGGACGTGGGCCAGAACCAGATCTGGTCCTGCGGCTATGTGAAGGTGCGCAAGGGGAAGTTCTTCACCTCCGGCGGCATGGGCACCATGGGATATTCCATCCCGGCGGCCATGGGGGCCAAGGTGGCCGCGCCGGAGAGGCAGGTGGTGGCTGTCTGCGGGGACGGCTCCTTCCAGATGTCCATGATGGAGCTGGCCACCATGTGCCAGCACCATATCCCTGTGAAGATCGTTGTGCTGAAGAACAATTACCTGGGGATGGTGCGACAGTACCAGCATTTCACCTATCAGGATCAGTATTCCGTGGTAGACCTGTCCGGGAGCCCGGATCTGGAGAAGCTTTCCGCGGCATACGGCATTCCCTTCCTGCGGCTGGAGAACATGGAGAAATGTGACGAGACCATAGAGGCGTTCCTGGAAAAGGACGAGTCCATGCTGCTGGAATGCGTGATAGACCCTATGGATTTGGTATAGAAAGGGACTGGGATAGGAGGATATTTTATGAGGAAAAGAATATATTCCGTGCTGGTGGAGAACCGTTCCGGCGTACTGGGCAAGGTGGCAGGCCTGTTTGCCAGGCGCTGCTTCAACATAGACAGCCTCGTGGTGGGAGAGACCGACAACAGCGACGTGTCCTGCATGACCATCGTCAGCAGCGGGGACGAGCGCACCATCGAGCAGATCGAGAAGCAGCTGAACAAGAAGCTGGATGTCATCAAGGTGAAGACCTTTGCGGAGCAGCAGTGCATAGCCAGGGAGCTGATGCTCATCAAGATCAGATACAACAAGGGCAACCGCCGGGAGATCATGGAGCTGTGCGAGATCATGAAGGCCCAGATCGTGGACATGTCCAAGCACTTCATGATGATCCAGATCTGCGACGAGCCGGAGAAGATCAAGCTCATGATCAAGATGCTCCAGACCATCAGCATCGTGGAGGTGGCCCGCACCGGGACAGTGGCGCTCTCCAAGTGCGCGGAGAACGACGAGGGCTGACGGCTTTGGCTGAAAGATTAGGCTTTTATTGACATTTCAGCCGGAAATTGGTATGATAGCGAAGGAGTTTAAGGAAGGAGAAGATGGTGCAATGCAGAAGAAAGTATTCCAATTGCTGGTCAACAATACATCCGGCGTCCTGAGCCGGATTTCAGGGCTTTTTGCCAGGCGCGGCTATAATGTGGAGAGCATTACGGCAGGCGTGACCTCGGATCCCCGCATCACCCGCATCACGATTGTGGCTTCCGGCGACGACGAGATCCTGGAGCAGATCGAGAAGCAGGTGGCCAAGCTGGAGGATGTGCGGAATATCAAGGAATTAAAACCGGAAAAGAGCGTATACCGGGAGCTGATCATGGTCAAGGTGCGCGCCACCGCGGAGCAGAGGCAGGGAGTCATCTCCGTAGCGGACATCTTCCGGGCCAAGATCATCGACATCGCGCCGGAGAGCCTGATGATTGAGCTCACAGGCAATCAGCAGAAGATTGACGCTTTCATCGGCCTGCTGGAGGGATACGAGATTCTGGAGCTGGCCCGCACAGGCATCGCCGGACTGGGGCGAGGCACGGAGCCTGTGGTGCGCCTGGACTGAGGGAATAGATATTTGTCCCTTGCAGCATCAAGCGGATGCCGGGTTCATCCGGTAAAAGCCGAATGAGGCGTCCGTTGCCATGCGCAGGAATGAACATAGAAAAAACAACAAAACGGAGGAAACGAGAAATGGCAAAGATTTTTTATCAGGAAGACTGTAACCTGTCCCTTCTGGAGGGAAAGACCATCGCGATCATCGGCTACGGCAGTCAGGGACACGCCCACGCGCTGAACCTGAAGGACTCCGGATGCCATGTGATCATCGGCCTGTACGAGGGCTCCAAGTCCTGGGACAAGGCCGTGAAGCAGGGCTTCGAGGTGTTCACCGCCGCCGAGGCCGCCAAGCAGGCAGACATCATCATGATTCTGATCAACGATGAGAAGCAGGCCGACCTTTACAAGAAGGACATCGAGCCCAACCTGGAGGAGGGCAACATGCTGATGTTCGCCCACGGCTTCAACATCCATTTCGGCTGCATCGTGCCTCCCGCCTATGTGGACGTGACCATGATCGCGCCCAAGGGGCCGGGACACACCGTGCGCAGCGAGTACCAGGAGGGCAAGGGAGTTCCCTGCCTGATCGCCGTGGAGCAGGATGCCACAGGCAAGGCACAGGACATCGCACTGGCATACGCCTTGGGCATCGGCGGCGCAAGGGCGGGTGTCCTGGAGACCACCTTCCGCACCGAGACAGAGACAGACCTCTTCGGCGAGCAGGCCGTGCTCTGCGGCGGCGTCTGCGCTCTGATGCAGGCAGGCTTCGAGACATTGGTGGAGGCCGGCTATGACGAGAGGAACGCGTACTTCGAGTGCATCCATGAGATGAAGCTGATCGTAGACCTGATCTACCAGAGCGGCTTCGCCGGCATGCGCTATTCCATCTCCAACACCGCCGAGTACGGCGATTACATCACCGGGCCCAAGATCATCACCGACGAGACCAAGAAGGCCATGAAGAAGATTTTAAGCGACATCCAGGACGGAACCTTCGCCAAGGAATTCCTGCTGGATATGTCCCCTGCCGGAAGACAGGTGCACTTCAAGGCCATGCGGAAGCTGGCCAGCGAGCATCCCGCGGAGAAGGTGGGCGAGGACATCAGGAAGCTCTACAGCTGGAACAATGAGGACGATAAGCTGATCAACAACTAAGGCTTATTCCCCGGAACCGGAACATCCCACAGGAATCCGTGCTGCATCGGCAGACGGCATTCCTGT
>CAMTBF010000210.1 GCA_947068385.1 uncultured Lachnospiraceae bacterium | reverse complement strand
CTCTTCCGATCTCGTTCTTATGTGCATTGCTTGTTTTTGCGCAGAGTTTCTGGAACCAGATGGTTGATGTGCTGTATGGGGTTCCTGGCCTCCTTGAGCTCGAATTCCTGGCTCAGGTTCTCCAGCTTGGTGCAGATCTCCCGCATGGCGCAGGAATACAGCATGGTCATCTCCTTTATCTGCGCAAAGGATGTAGGGAAGCCCAGTGGTACGCCGCTGACTTCCAGATTCTCATTCGTTTGATTCTCATTCATGGATCACAGAACCTCCTTGCATGTCCCAAATAGAACCAGCCTACCATGATTTCGTGCGCTCCGGCGCACATGGAATCAATAGTTGACTCTATGCCCTTATGAGTCAACATTTTATCATATATTTCTGATCCAGAACCGAATCATAACAATAATTAACATACTTTTAAGGATTTTTTATAAATTCAGGGCAATTCCCTCCCGTATCTCTCCAGATAAACCAGCAGGACGGAGATATCCGCAGGGGAGACGCCGGATATCCTGGAAGCCTGCCCGATGGAGGAGGGGCGGAACTGCTTCAGGTGCTGCCTGGCCTCCAGGCGCAGGGAGGGCACCCCGTCATAATCCATGTCCTGGGGTATCAGCTTCTTCTCCATCTTCCTAAACTGCTCCACCTGGCGCTTCTGCCTGAGGATATAGCCTTCATATTTGATTTCGATTTCCACCTGCTCCAGCACGGCGGCGGGCAGGGCCTCCCTCCCCCTGTCGATCTCCCCCAGGGCTTCATAGGAGAGCTCAGGGCGGCACAGGAGCTCCGCTAGGCTGGCCGCCGTCTTTAAGGGAGAGCTGCCATGGGCCTCCAGGAAATTCTGAATCTCCCTGTTGGCCCCTACAGAGGTGCCCTTAAGCCTCTCCACCTCCCTGTCTATGAGCCTCTCCTTTTCCAGCAGGGCCTGATATTCCTCCTCGGAGATGAGGCCCGCCTCATAGCCCTTCTTCCGCAGCCGCAGATCCGCATTGTCCTGGCGCAGGAGCAGCCGGTATTCCGCCCGGGAGGTCATCATCCGGTAAGGCTCCCTGTTGTCCTTGGTCACCAGGTCGTCTATCAGCACGCCGATATACCCCTCCGACCTGTCTATGGTCAGGGGAGGCTTCCCCAGAATGGACATGGCGGCGTTCACCCCGGCCACCAGACCCTGGCAGGCCGCCTCCTCATAGCCGCTGCTGCCGTTGAACTGGCCGGCGCTGAACAGCCCTTTGACATTCCGGAATTCCAGAGTGGCGTCCAGCTGTCCCGCATGGATGCAGTCATATTCGATGGCATAGGCATTGCGGACGATTCTGCAGCGCTCCAGCCCCGGCACCGTCCTGTACATGGCAAGCTGCACGTCCTCCGGCAGGGAGGACGACATGCCCCCCACATACATCTCGCTGGTATGCAGCCCCTCCGGCTCGATGAAGACCTGATGGCGCTCCTTGTCCGCGAATTTTACGACCTTGTCCTCGATGGACGGGCAGTACCTTGGCCCCGTCCCCTGGATGATGCCCGCGTAGATAGGGGATCTGTCCAGATTGTCCCGGATGATTTCATGGGTCTTTTCATTGGTATAGGTCAGCCAGCAGGAGACCTGCTCCTTCTGGATGCTGTCAGGATCCGTGGAAAAGGAAAATGGCGTGATCCTCTCATCCCCCACCTGCTCTTCCATCTTGGTGAAATCGATGCTGCGCCTGTCCATCCTGGCAGGGGTGCCCGTCTTGAACCGGCGCAGCTCTATGCCCATCTCCCTCAGGGAATCCGTCAGGTGCGCAGCGGCCTGCAGCCCGTTGGGCCCTGTATAGGTGATGGATTCCCCGCAGAGGCATCTGGCCCCCAGATAGGTTCCCGTACAGAGGACTACCGCGCCGCACTCATATACCATGCCCGTGAAGGTCCTTACACCCGTGACCCTCTTCCCATATCCCTTCTTAGATCCAGAGGGATTCCGGCCGGAGGCATCGCCATCCAGAACATCGCGGGCCTGCGTCTCCTCCCACAGAAGCTCGCACACCTCCGCCTGCTTGATGGTGAGATGCTCCTGGCCCTCCAGGACCTTCCGCATGGCCCTGGAATACTCCGCCTTGTCCGCCTGGGCGCGCAGGGAATGGACGGCAGGCCCCTTGGACACGTTCAGCATCTTGGACTGGATGAACGTCCTGTCGATGTTCTTCCCCATCTCCCCGCCCAAAGCATCCAGCTCCCGCACCAGATGTCCCTTGGAGGAGCCTCCTATATTGGGATTGCAGGGCATCAGAGCGATGCTGTCCACTGCCACCGTGAATATCACAGTCTCCAGCCCCAGCCTGGCGCAGGCCAGCGCCGCCTCGCAGCCCGCATGTCCCGCCCCTACCACGCACACATCCACTTTTTCACGAAATTCCGTCATATACTTTGAAAGCCCCATCCCTGTCCCTTATTTCCCCATACAGAATTTAGAGAAGATTTCATCCACCAGGTCATCGTCAACCTCTTCCCCTATGATCCGTCCAAGCGCCTTATAGGCATTCATCAGATCGATGGAATAGAAATCCTCCGGCATCCCGTCCTCTATGCTCCCCTTCACCAGCATCAGGGCCCCACAGGCCTCCTCCAATGCCTCCTTGTGCCGCATGCTCGTGATGACGATCTCATTGCTGCTCCCGATCTCCCCGTGAAAGAACATCTCCTTCACGGCCTGCTCCAGCTCTTCTATCCCTGCCCCCTCCTTTGCGGAGGTATGCAGGATAGCCAACCTTTCCTCCCCGGAGGGATACGCCTCGTTCTCCGCGAACAATGCCCTTATCTCCTCTTCCGTGACCACAGCCTCCAGATCGCTCTTGTTCAACAGCACTATCGTTCTCTTATCCCCAATAACAGAGACAATCTCCCTGTCATTCTCATCCAGCTCCATCGAAGCGTCCGTAACATATACAATGAAATCTGCCTCCCTTGCGTATCTCAATGCTCTCTCTACGCCTATTCTCTCCACGGCATCCTCCGTATCCCGGATGCCCGCCGTATCTACGATGTTCAGACAAATGTCCCCCAGCCGCAGCGACTCCTCCAGCACATCCCTGGTAGTCCCCGCCACGTCCGTGACGATCGCCCTCTCCTCCCCCAGAAGGCAGTTCAGGAGCGACGACTTCCCCACATTCGGCTTCCCGAGGATCACCGTCCTGATTCCCTCTTTTATGAGCCTTCCGTTGTCGGCCGTACCGATCAGCCTCCTCAGCTCCTCTATCATGCCGTCCAGCTTCCCGGACAGCCCTTCCCCATACCCATCCAGATCGAAATGCTCCGGATCGTCCAAAGCCGACTCGATGAAAGCCGTCTCGTATAAAATCCTCCCCCGAAGCTCCCCTACCTTCCCCGAAAGCCTCCCCTTTAGCTGCCCCAGGGAATAGCCAAGCGCCCTGTCATTCTGCGCCCCTATCACGTCCATCACGGCCTCGGCTCTGGACAGGTCCATCCTCCCGTTCAGGAAGGCCCTCTTCGTAAACTCCCCTGGCTCCGCCAGCCTGGCACCGCACCTCAAGGCGCACTCCAGGATCCTCCTCATCACCAGCACGCCCCCATGGCACTGGACCTCCACCGTATCCTCCCCGGTAAAGCTCCTGGGCCCCCGCATCACCACCGCCAGGACCTCATCTATCTCGGCCCCATCCTCCGGATCTACCACGAACCCATAGTAAAGCCTATGGCTCTCCGCCTTTTTCAGAATCCTCCTCCCGGAGGGAGACCTGACGATCCCGTCCCCCACCTCCACAGCCCCACTACCGCTGATCCTGACGATACCAACCCCCGAATCCGTCATCCCCGTAGCAATCGCCGCAATCGTATCCATCCCGACCCCCCTGGAAGCCATCCCGCAAAAAACCGGATATCCCAACAATATCCGGTTTCCCACACAAGCCTATTGCCTCTTATAAGTGACCACGACCCTCCGAAAAGGCTCATCCCCCTCGCTATGGGTAGCAATGTACTTATCGTTCTGCAGCGCCGAATGGATGATCCTCCTCTCATAAGGATTCATGGGCTCCAGCGACACCGCCCTCCTGGTCTTCTTCACCTTATAAGCGATATTCTTCGCCAGATTCTCCAGAGTCTCCTTCCGCCTGGCCCTGTAATCCTCCGTGTCCACCTTCACCCTGATGTACTCATCCGATTCCTTGTTCACCACCAGGGACACCAGATACTGCAGCGAATCCAGCGTCTGCCCCCGCTTCCCGATCAGGACGCCCATCTCGTCTCCGGCCAGGTCGATGTTCATCGTCCCGCCCTCCTCGTCATACTGCACGTCCACCGCAACTACCATGCCCATGGCCTCGAACACATCCCGCAGGAACCCCTTCGCCGTCTCATCCACGGACAGCTTCTCCACCTTCACCGCAGCCTGAATCACCGCAGGCTTGGAACCTATCCCAAGGAACCCGCTGGAACCTTCTTCTACTATCTTGTAGTCAAGCTTATCGCTGGTGACGCCGAATTTCCGACAGGCTTCCGTAATCGCCTCGCCTACAGTCTTAGCACTTACCTCCACATATTCCTGACAACCTTTTTCCGTTTCCATAGCCATTCCTTACCCCTCCAAAACTGTCTCAGTCCCTATTGTTCCTCTCGTTGTAATCCTTCACCATGTTCGCCTTCTCCAGCATGCTCCCCGGCTTGGCGCTGCCGGTGCTGACGCTTCCCGTATTCGTGCTCACGGAAGCCTTGTCCGCCATGCTCTTTCCCTTTGGCTGCGTGCTCCCGGCGGCGTTCCCGCCTGTGTTCACGGCCTTTGGCTTGGCAGCCTGCCCGTTCCCCTTGCCGTTCTGAATGTTGCGCGTATTCATGCTCGCGTAAGCGTTCATGCGCTCCTGGGTCTGCTTGATCTTCTCCATCTTTTTGGCGCTCTTGGCGGAATTCTTCTTGATGACCTCTTCAAAGTCCATCTTGTCGATATGCTTGTTGATGACCACCTGCTGGATGCTCCTCACCACGCTTCCTGCCACCCAGTACAGGCCCATGCCTGCGGGCAGGGTGAAGCAGAACCAGGCGGACATCAGGGGCATCACCATGTTCATGGTCTTCATGGAAGCGGCCATGGAGTTCGCCTTCTCATTGTCGCTCTTTGGCTGCTGGGGCATCAGCTTCACATTGATCCACTGGGTCACGGCCGAGAGGACAGGGATCAGCACGGCGCCGATCACGATGCCCCAGGCCCCTGCGGCCATGCCGGCCTTGATCAGGTCGCTGGGGGAATCCCCCATGTGCAGGCCCAGGAAATTGTTGTAGACGTCGATCAGGCCCCTGGTGGTGTCATTGCTGAGGATCAGCCTCCCCTGATAGGTGAGCTGGGTCAGGTCGTAATGCTCCGCCACCGTGGCCAGATCCACCGATGACAGCCTGTTCAGCACGTCGATGATGCCGTTGCCCAGATCCCCGTTGGTCATGGACTGGCCGTACATTCCCACCGTCCTGTTTATGGTCTCCACGCCGGAATCCTGCAGGAAGCCGCCTCCGTCCACAGATATGATCTTCTCAGCCAGCACCCGGAAGGTGCCGCCTATCTTGGTCACGTAGGCCGGCATGCGCTGGATGACCTGGTACAGCGCGAACAGGATCGGCATCTGGATCAGGAGCTGTACGCAGCTTCCGGTGGCGGACACCCCGTACTTGGCATAGACCATCTGGATCTCCTGGTTCTTTGCCATCATGGCATCCTGATCGGACCTTCCCTTATATTTGGCCTCAATGGCCTGCAGCTCCGGGCTCATCTTCACCTGGAGCTTGGAGAATTTCTGCTGCTTGATGTTCAGGGGCGTCATCAACAGGTTCACCACGATGGTGAACAGGATGATGGCCAGACCGATGTTCGGGAGCCCTATGAAATCAATGACATAGAATATCCCGTTCATGATCATCCCCAGCACCCACGCCACCTGCCCTATGACAGGGGTGGTGCTCTGTGTCAGTAAAATAAGATTCATTTATTCGTATCCTCTCAGTCAGGCTCGCCGGTCACGGAACGGGATCGAAGCCTCCCTTAGAAAAGGGATTGCAGCGCAGTATCCTCCAGAGGGCCAAGATGCTCCCCTTCACCGCGCCATGCTTTTCAATGGCCTCCAATCCGTACTGGGAACAGGTAGGGATATAGGGACATTTCGTCCTTTTCATGGGAGACAGGTATTTCTGGTAGAACCGAATACCGGCAATCAAAATTTTTTTCATAGATAACATGATACCTTTATGATACGATGAAGCTTCCCAAGGTGGAGCAGCGCTTCCTCTATCTTCGAATACCCCGCCGGGGCTGCCGCCTTCCTTGCCACGACCACAATGTCCAAACCACTATCGAACACCGCTTCATGCAGTCTGTAACTTTCCCGCACCAGCCTCGTGACCCGGTGTCTCACGACGCTGTTGCCCACCTTCTTGCTGACGCTGATTCCAATCCGGTTCCTTCCGGTGCCATTTTCCCTGATATACATGACCAGATATCTGTTCGCATACGATTTACCGTACTTGTAGACGGACTGGAACTGCTGATGCTTCTTAAGGCTTTCAGAAAATTTCATTATTCTTACTCATCCTCCAAAGAAAAAGGCCACATTTCTGTGACCTAAGCGGACAATCTCTTTCTTCCTTAACCTGTGAATTGTACTGCAAATTTCTTACATGCAATGTATATGCATGGTATG
>CAMTBF010000209.1 GCA_947068385.1 uncultured Lachnospiraceae bacterium | reverse complement strand
GGCAACACAGTTGCCAAAATATTTACATGGAAGACTCTGTCCCTCTGTTTTCCATTTCCGTATGCTTGTACTATACCATACCCCTGCGGGTTCGTCAATCGGATTCCAAAATATTTTGCATCCCCCTGTTAGGGGGGATTGCCCCCTGTTAAGGGGGATTGCCCCCATCAGGGGGGATGCCTCTATCAAAGGAGGTTACCCCATAAAGGGGGATTGTGCCCACAGGGCCTTTCACCCCACGATGAACGCCACCGTCCCCATATCATTCTCCTTCAGCCTGCACAGGTTCTCCTCCAGGGAGCCCTCCCGCAGCTCCAGGGCGTAGCGGAATTCCCCGAACCCGGAGAGGTCCATCTTGAAGTTGGTCTCCCAGGTGTTGTTCATAATCCAGCTGTACACGGGGCGGTGGTTGTTTTCCTCCCTGTTGTCGCACAGCAGTATGGGGTGGTGCTCCATCCGGCCCATGTAGAGCAGGGAGGTGTCCAGGGCATTGATCAGAATCCCCTCCTGGCCCCTCTGGTACAATACCCCCTGATCCGCCATGTAATACTCCATGTTGCTGCCAGGCAGTTGGTCTACCCCGGGCCGCATGGCCACGCCGCCGTTGTGGATATGGAGGCTGCTGCCCGGCAGGTTCAGGGCCAGGGGCATGTAAAGGCTCTCGATGTCCGTGCTCAGGGTCTTCGCCACCTGATAGGAGAACTCTATCCTGGGAATCTGCCTGTAAAGCTTGATGATTACACTGCTGTGGTACGTCCCCTCCAGCTCGAACTCCAGCTCCACCCGGTCGAATACGGGGCCGTGGTCCAAAATCCTGATATCCTTCAGACCCGCCTGATACTGCTCCGCGTGGAGCCCCCTGATATTGCGCCCCAGGCGGCTGCGCTCCCCGTAGACGCCCTTGCGGATCTCCGTACATTCGTAGACGGGCGTAAAGAAGCTCTCCAGCCCCTCCTTCAGCATCTCGATGCCGCCTTTTTTATGGTAGAAGGAGGTGACGCCCTCCCCTATTCGGTACCGGATCCGGAACCAGTCGTTCTCCAGGCCGTAGGGGAGCTTGTAGGATTCCGCATCATAGGTGTTCACGATGTCCCGCACGCGCTCCGCCCCTACCCAGGCAGTGCGGGTATAGAGCTTCTCCTCCGGCGCGGGCTGCTCCTCATAGTCGAAGACCCGCTCCTCCAGGGGCCCGAACCGCGCCACGAAGCTCACCAGCACGCCCCTGGGATGGGAGGAGAGCTGCACCGTGAAGGCCTCGCCGGTCCGGGCGTCCCACACCTTCACGCCGGGAAGGCTCAATGTCTCCACATAGAACTCCACCGCGAACAGGCCCTCCCTGCTGCTGGTGGAGACGGCCTTCACCTGGCCGCTGTTGTTATAATACCGCAGGATGTCCCCCAGCAGATGGCACTGCCCGCTCTTTCGCATGGCCGCGGCCTCATGGGCCTTGGAGGCGTAGCTGGTCTTGCGGATGTCCAGGTTGGCCACCATGGTGTCGTAGGGGTCGCTGATGGTGGCGGAATGGCCCCAGGTGTGCTCCGCGTAGAGCAGCGCGTTGTCCTCTCCAATCCGGGCCAGCCGCTCGTCCCGCACCCCCGTCTTCTCCTCCAGCCGGTCGCAGGTATGGGCCAGGCGCAGGGCCTCCCTGTAGTGCTTCACCGCGTAGGGGGTGCTCCCCACGCCGTTGCCCCACCAGTCGTTGATGGCTCCCCGGTGCACGGGCGCGTCCGCCACGGCCTCCCGGATCAGGCCGTACAGCTCCTCCAGGGTCACCATCCGCAGCTCCGCCTCCCCGCCGAACCTCTCATTGAAGGCGTTCACCGTGGAGATGATGGCCGGGTTGGCGGGGGCGTTGTCGGAGAAGACGCCGCTGACGCTGGTGATATAGAAATCATACGGATATCCGCTGTCCTCATACTCCCGGATGCTGTCCGCCAGCTTGTCATGCAGGGCGTCCAGCGCCGACATGCCCTCCTTTTTCCCGAAATAGCTCTCGGTCATGTAGTTCACGTTCCGGTTGAACACGATGCCCAAAGCATTGCCCAGATTGTAGTGCTCGCCGTTCCACACCAGCAGCCTGCCCCCCGCCTCGTTCTCCCAGAAATAGGGCGTCTGGTTTTGGTAGAGCGGATACATGCCGTGGTGGGTGTGGATGTTGGTGAAGAGGAACTCCACCCCGTTCTTTATCAGCGCGTCCCTGGCCCCCAGGGATATCCCGTTGATGTCCGCGTTCATGGCGGCCCGCACAGGCAGCCCCCTGCCGGTGAACAGCTCCTGCAGCTCGGCCGTCCTGCGGTCCAGCATGTCCGCGTCCGCCAGGTCGTTGAAGTTCAGGTAGGTGGCGGAGATGCCGATATTGCCCCTGCGCACCAGCTCGAAGAAGTCCTCCTGCTCCTGAGGGGAGGCGCCTTTCAGGAACTGCTCCACGCAGTAATAGGTCTCGCAGTTCCACTTGAATCCCTTCTCCGGCCCGTCCTGCTCATATCCCTTTTTGATAATGGATATGACATTCCGTATATTGTTCACCTGGTTATAGATGATCTGCTCCTGCAGATCCGTGTACCCCACGTCCGTGTGGGAATGGTGTATGATGTATACCTTCTTAATCATTGTTGGTCACGACCTCCCCATGGCCCAGGTTATAGGTGATCTCCCCCTCCAGCTCCACCTTCAGCACGGTGGTCAGGGGATGCAGCTTCGCTTTATCCGCCCGGATCCAGAGGGTGCCGGGGATGCCGCTCCAGGGCAGGGCCCCTGTATAGCTGAAGCTCAGCTCCTCTCCCGTGTGCAGGACGCTGACCCGCTTCACGGGAGTCTTGATGCCCTTCACGCACAGGTTCTCCGCGGGCTTGTCGTAGACGAACAGGTAGATGGTCTTCTTGTCCTGGGACAAGGTGCTGCCTCCCAGGAACTGGTTGTAGCTCAATCCCTTCTCCGTCTCGTAGACGGCCTCCTCGTTGTCATGGATGAACCGGCCCAGATCCTCCAGCACCTTCACCTGCCTCTCGTCCAGGGTGCCGTCCTCCTTGGGCCCTACGTCCAGCAGCATCTTCCCGCCCAGAGTCAGGCAGTCGCAGAACATGCGGATGATCTGGCGGCTGGTCTTGTAGTCGTTGTCCGAGGGGCGGTATCCCCAGGAATCGTTGATGGTGGTGCAGAACTCCCACACGCCCTTGGGCCCGATCACGGGGATGCCCTGCTCCGGCGTCTCGTAGTCCCCGTAGCCCTGGAGCCTGGAGTTCACGATGACGTTAGGGTTCAGGGACTCCAGATAGGCCTTGAACTCCTTGGCCTTCCACTGGTTCGCGCTGCGCTCCCAGTCCCCGTCGAACCACAGGAGGTCCACCGTGCCGTAGTTGGTCATCAGCTCCTTTATCTGGTTGTTGTTGAAGGCCAGGAACTCCTGCCATTTCTCCGGATCCTCGGGGCCTCCCGCCGGGGTGGCGAAGACGTCCTTCAGATGGTCCTCCGGCTTCTCCCCCTCGGGGTACACAGTCCTGTAGCGGGGATCCGACCAGTCGATCAGGGAGAAGTAGATGCCCACCTTCATGCCCGCCTCTCTGACGGCCTGGGTATACTCCTTGACGATATCCCGTTTCGCCGGGGTCTTCTTCAGCACGCTTAAATCGGAATACTGTGTGTCGAACAGCGCCACGCCGTCATGGTGCTTGGACGTCATGACCACGTACTGGGCCCCTGCCCGCTTGAACAGATCCGCCCAGGCCCTGGCGTCGAACCTGGAGGCCGTGAAGCCGTCGCACTGCTTCATGTAGTCCTCGTAGGAGATATTGCCGTTGTGGAACGACCAGGACTCCGACACGTCTCCCACGGCGTAGATGCCGTAGTGGATGAAAATACCCAGCTTCGCTTTCCTGAACCAATCCTGCATCATAATGAAAATCCTCCTGTTTTTCTGTTTATTCTGTTTTCTGCTTATCCTGATGGGTGATACTCGTGGTCGCTGATTCCTCTGCTTATACTGCATAACGCTGCATACTGCCTAATAGAATCATGCGATCGAACCAGTCAGCGTTATGCAGTCTGGTCTCACGGCAGGTGAAATCGTTAAGCAGCATAAATACGGGTCAGCCCTTGGAGCGTGCGCAGAGAGGTGTCCGCCGTGATGCAGACCCGTATCCCCGCCGCCATGCAAAGCTCCTCCACCGGGGCCAGGAACAGGGCGGCGCTGCCCATGATCTGGCCGCCGAGGCACAGCGCCCCAGGGCTGAAGGCCTCCAGGAAAGGCTCCAGCGCGTCCCGCAGCCTGCCGCCGAAAGCCAGGAAGCACTTTCCGGCGGCATCGTCCCCGTCCAGGACGCGCCTGGCCAGGGCCTTTCCGTCCAGCGCCTCTCCCAGCCGCTCTTTGGTCAATGCCATGAGCCCCCGCCGGGAGATGGCATCGTCTATGCAGCCCTCCAGGAAAGGCTCGCCATAGAGATATCCGTCCTTCGGCACGCCGGGCATACCGCCCGTCACCAGCTCACCGCCCACGCCGAAAGCGCTGCCGCACCCTGTCCCGATGCATACGCACAGAACCCTCTCCGCGCCCCGGGCCTGGCCGAAGCCCATCTCCCCCAGCGCGAAGGCCGCGGCGTCATTGGCGAAACGGATGCGCTCCGGCCCGATGCCCAGGCGGCCCGAAAGCTCCCTGCGCAGATTCGTGCCGTACAGGCTTTCATATTTGTCCAGGCCCCGGATCAGGCAGATTCCCCTTTCATAGTCGAAGGGGCCGGGGAACGCCATCCTGACCCCTGCCGCTTCCGCGCCCTGGGGCAGTATCCTGCGCAGGATCTCCGCGAAATGCTCCAGCAGGGCTTCCCTGCCCTCCCCGGCTCGTGCATCGAAATAGAGAATATCTCCGCACGTTTTGCCGTCCTCTCTGATGGCCGCGCCTTTAATCTGGGTCCCGCCCACGTCCAGGCATAAAAATACGTCCTCCATCTCCCTCTGCCACGCCCTCCCTTCGTCTGCGGATACGTCCCTCCGTCTCCGCTCACCGGTGGATCTCTATCCGGAAGCTGCTCCTGCTGGCCGGATAGTAGCTCTCCGTGTACTCCACGGCCTGGCCGCTTGCGGTATAGCCCCTGGATGCGATGAAGGCCGTGGGCTCGAAGACCGTGATCTCCAGCCCCGCCGCCACCTCCTTCGGAGGCATGACCACCTCCAGCCGCCTGGAGGCGTGGGCCACCGACAGCCCCCGGCTGTCCAGCGCGTCGTAGAAGGAGGTCTCCGTGAAGTCTATCCCGGCCATGTCCGGAAACAGCTTTACCGGCACATAGAGGGTGGTGTAGACCACCGGCGCGTTGGCGTACACATTCTCCAGATGCCGTATCCGCACCAGTCTGGTCACCAGCTCCTCCGCGTCCAGCTTCAGGGCATCCCCCACCTTCTCCCCCGCCCGCTGCGTCCCCAGGCTCACCACCTTCGTGCGCAGAATCCGGTTCTTCCTCCTGCTCTCCTCCCGGTATCCGGTGACGAAGGTGGTGGATTCATGCACCAGCTTGGGCTGGGAGACGAAGGTGCCGCTGCCCTTCACCCGCACCAGCAGGCCCTCCCTGGCCAGGAGGTCCAAGGCCTGGCGCACCGTAGGGCGGCTGACGTCCAGCATCCGGGCCAGCTCGTTCTCCGTGGGTATCCTGTCGCCGGAGGCATATTGCCCGCTGGCGATCTCCCCCCGAATCCGTTCTGCTATCTGGACATATCTCGACTGCATGGCTCCCCCTTTCCGTGCTGTGCTGCCCCGGGCCTTCCCCGCGGCTTGCGGCAGGCAATAGCGCTGTGGCAGGCAATAGCGCTGCGCCAGGCGGCGTTGCGGCCTGTGACGCCTCGACCTGTGGCATCTCGGCCTGTGATGCCTCACTCTGCACTGAGGCCAGTATATCATTACCGCCCCGATTTGTAAATACATATTTTTCTTTTTAAACTTATGTATTGACAAATTTTCCGGATTCCTGTATTGTATTGACATAAAAGCCCGCTGGAATCAGAACCGGAGAGCATCCCGGAGAACCCAGACACCAGACAGCAAAATCGGAGGTATCCCTCATGAAGCAAGACCGCCCCACCTATCCCTACAGGCAGTTCCCCACCATCCGCGTCACCGGCCATGACGGTGCCGTGTCCGCGGGCAGCGATGCCATAAAAATAAGCCTCTCCCGTCTGCACAGCAACTACGGGAAAAACGGCTGTGGAAAAATCGCCCCCGAGAAAAGCGACTACAAGAAAACCATCATCACTGTGGAGTGCTATCCCGGTGTGGACCAGGAGGAGGTGCTGTCGCTGTTCTCCCCCCCTGGAGCCCGTGGAAACCATCCACAGCGACGACCTGGCCCTGGCCCCGGAGGACATCGATGCCCAAATCCAGCGCGACCTGACGGACGACCCCGTCTTCGCCATCATGACCACCAGGCGGCTGGAGGAATTCTTCCCGCCCGAGAACCTGGAGGCCGCCCGCCGTCTGATCGATGCCGCGGATTCCGGCATCGTGCTGGTATACGGCGTGGGCGCGTCCCTGGTCTGCCGGGGCGACCTCCTGATTCTGGCGGACATCACCCGGTGGGAGATCCAGCTACGCTACCGGAGAGGGCTCCCCAACTGGCGCACCGCCAGGACATCCCTTCCCCGGAACGAAAAATACAAAAGAGGCTATTTCGCCGAATGGCGCTGGGCAGACC
>CAMTBF010000208.1 GCA_947068385.1 uncultured Lachnospiraceae bacterium | reverse complement strand
AACACATAAATAGACAGCAGCAATATGATTCCGTCCACCATAAGCAACGCTTTCCTTCTTTCCGGAGGATGAGGTGATGGATTACGCCTGCGGGGAGAGGAACCTCTATGCCGCCATGAAGAAAGAGGAGGACCTGTGGGACTATGTGGTGCATACGCCCTATGAGAACCTGGACCTGGTTCCGTCCTCCACGCTGATGAGCGGCATCGAGTACGAGCTCTTCACCAAATGGCAGAGGGAGCTGATCCTCTCCAGGAGCCTGAAGCGCCTGAAGGAGGAGGGCGGCTACGACTACATCCTGATAGACGCGCCGCCCACGCTGGGAGGCTGGGTCATGAACATCCTCTGCGCGTCGGATTACGTCATCCTTCCGGTGGAGGCCAGCCCCTGGGGGCTGTTCGGGGTGGCGAACATGTTCGAGTTCCTGGACAATGTGAAGAGGCTGGTACCGGAGCTTGCGCTCCTGGGAGTGGCCATCACGAAGCTGGACGCCAGGAAGAATTACGGCAGACAGACCCTGGAGGCGCTGCAGGCATATGAGGAAGTGAACGTGTTCCGCACGTTGATCCGTGTGGACAGTGAGATAGAGTGGGCCCAGGACGATTCCAGGCCCGTGATGGCGTATAAAAAATCGGCCAGGAGCGCGGGGGAGTATCTGGAGCTGGCGAAGGAGGTAGAGGAACATGTCGGTAGGAGCAGGTAGCATCAAGAGGGCAGTGAAGGCAGCGGGCGCGGCGAAAGGACCCGAGACGGCTCCACAGGCTGAGGAAAAGGCCATGCCGGAGCCGAAGGCCCCGAAAAGCGAGAAGAGCGGCGCGGAGAAGAAGACCGCGGCAAATAAAAAGGCGCGAAAGACAGAAGGGGCTGCGGCCGCCGGAAAGCAGGCATATGAGGCCTATGGAATAGGGCAGCAGCTCCCGGTGCACCTGCTGTAGCTGGAGGCTGCGCAGATGATACGGGAGACCAGAGGGCGTTTCGAGGAGGCCCCGGTGCGGATCGGCATCGGGGTCTTTTGAATTTTTTGTGAATTTTGCATAAATTAATACATTTTCAGTTGACACCAATGATGAAAAGACGATAAGATATAAATTAGGACTGATGACAAATGAGAGATAGGAGGAAATGGCTATTGAAGAAAAACGAAATCGTATTGAAGGATTATGCACAGCTGTGCAGAGAAGCCGACCATCTGGAGCCGGAGATGTTCGACAAGTATGAAGTGCAACGGGGCCTGCGCGACAAGAACGGAAACGGTGTGGTGACAGGATTGACCAATGTATCGCGCATTGAGTCCTTTCAGATGATAAATGGGGTGAAGACGCCCTGCGAGGGCAAGCTGTGGTACCGGGGCTATGACTGCATCGAGCTGGTGAAGGGCTTCAAGGGGAAGCGCTTCGGCTTTGAGGAGGTCAGCTACCTGCTGCTGTTCGGCAGGCTGCCGGATGAGAAGCAGCTGAAGGATTTCCGGGAGATCCTGATCGCCTGCCGGACGCTGCCCACGAACTTCACCAGGGACGTGATCATGAAAGCGCCCAGCAGCGACATCATGAACTCCCTGACCAGGAGCGTGCTGACGCTGGCATCCTATGACAAGGAATGCAACGATACCTCCATCGAGAACGTGCTCCGGCAGAGCTTCCGCCTGATCGGCGTGTTCCCCATGCTGGCCGTGTACGGGTATCATGCCTATAACCACTATCAGAACGATGAGAGCATGTACATACACCGTCCCTCCAGGAAGCTGTCCACAGCGGAGAACCTGCTGATGATGCTGCGCCCGGACAAGAAATACACGCAGCTGGAGGCCGCGGTGCTGGATACCGCCCTGGTGCTGCACATGGAGCATGGCGGGGGCAACAACTCCACCTTCACCACCCGCGTGGTGACCTCCTCGGGTTCGGACACCTATTCCGTCATCGCGGCGGCGCTGTCCTCCCTGAAGGGGCCCAAGCACGGCGGCGCCAATATCAAGGTGGTGGAGATGATGCGGGAGATCGAGGCCAATGTGTCCGACTGGGAGGACGAGGACGCTGTCAGGGCTTATCTGAAGAAGATCCTGAACAAGGAGGCCTTCGACCACAAGGGCCTGATCTACGGCATGGGCCACGCGGTGTATTCCCTCTCGGATCCCAGGGCCCAGGTGTTCAAGGGCTTCGTGCACCAGCTGGCGTCCGCCAAGGGCAGGGAGAAGGATTTCGCACTGTACTCCATGATCGAGCGGCTGGCTCCCCAGGTGATCGCGGAGAAGTCGAGGATCTACAAGGGCGTAAGCGCTAATGTGGACTTCTACAGCGGCTTCGTCTACAGCATGCTGGAGATCCCTCTGGAGATGTTCACGCCGATTTTCGCCATCGCCAGGATCGTGGGCTGGAGCGCCCACAGGATCGAAGAGCTGATCAACATGGATAAGATCATCCGCCCCGCATACAAGAGCGTCATGCAGGAGCGGGAGTATGTGGGCCGGGACAACAGGTAACGGAGGGCTTTGGGGGGATTATGAGAGCGAAAATAAGGCAGTGGTGGCCATTTGCCGTCCTGGGAGCGGTCTTCGGGGGGCTGGTCGTCCTGAATCTATTCTGCCATGACCACTGGCTGGACTCCGACATGGCGGCGGAGATGATCTTCTCCCGCCTGCTGGCGGAGAGCGGGCATGTCTTCGCCACAGAGGAATGGTATTATTCCACGGAGTTCAGGTTCCTCTATACGCAGCTGGTGATGGCGCCGCTGTTTCGGCTGTCCCAGGACTGGCATCTGATTCGCATGATCGCCAATATGGCCACATACGTGCTGATGCTGGCGTCCTATTTCTATATGATGAAGCCCCTGAAGGTGGATCGCAGACGGGTGGCCCTCACCGGGGCCGTCCTTCTGCTGCCTTTTTCGGAGACGATGATGACGCATATGCAGATGGGCAATACGTACATGCCCCATGTCATCCTGCTGTTCTTTTACTTCGGCCTGTTCCTGCGGCTGGTGCAGAAGGTGGCATACCCCAGGTGGAGAAGGTGGGAGATGGCGGCGGCATACCTTCTGCTGTCCGTCATCTGCGGCGTGTCCGGCGTGCGGTATCTGCTGGCCATGCAGTGCCCGCTGGCCATGGCGGCGTGCCTGTACCTGGCGTTTTCGGGGGAATGGAAGCAGTTCCGCCGCCAGTTCGGCACGGACACGGGGAAGAAGAGCTTCCGGCAGGTCTGGAGAAGCGGGCGTGCGGCATATCTTACCTGCAGCCTGCTGGGCGCGGGCGGCAGCCTGCTGGGCTACTGCATCAATGTGCTGTGGGTGAGCAGGCAGTACGTGTTCCAGACCTATGAGGCCACCAATTTCATCGCGGTCTACCAGGGCATCCTTGCGGAGCGGGTGCAGAACGCCATCGGGAGCCTGCTGATGCTCTTCGGCTATATTCCGGACAGGGGATTCCTGTCCTTAAGGGGCTTCATCACCATGCTCTCCTTCGTGGCCATCGCCCTGCTGATCTACTGCGGCGCAAAGGTGTACAGGGGAAGCTGCGGGCAGAGGTTCTTCGTGGCGCTGTTCCTGGCGGTGTCCCTGGGGCTGAATCTGTTCGTCTTCGTATTCACTACCAGCACCATGGTGCCCCGGTACTATATCACCACGCTGGTCTTCGCCCTGCCGGTGCTTGCGTTCTATATGGAGGGGCGGGAGCCGGCCTTCGACAGGCTGGCGGTAAGCCTGCTGCTGGCCTTCTGTCTCCTGATGGGCACGGCCAAGGTGACGCTCTCCTATCTGGCGGCGGACAAGAATGAGGGGAAGCGGGCGGTTGCGGCTTTCCTGCAGGAGAATGACTACAACTTCGGCTTCGCCACCTATTGGAACGCCAACATCATGACGGAGCTGACGGACGGGGCGGTGGAGATCGCCAACATCGGGGATCCGGAGTACCTGGAGTTCTTCAAATGGTCCTCTCCGGTGCGGTATTATGAGGAAGGGTATCATCAGGGCGAGACGTTCCTCCTGCTGACAGCGGAGCAGACGGTGGAATACGCCGGGGCGGAGGCGCTGCAGGCGGGGGAGATCGTCTATGAGGACGGGGACTATACGGTATTTGTGTACGAGAGCGTGGAAGAGCTGATGTCATGTGCGGCGCGGCGGGAATGAGCTTGCGGAAGAGGGGATTTCATGCTGCAGACCGCCAGGATTTACAGTGGTGTCTCCGGGAAAGTACTTGGCTGGCGGTCTGCAGTCGGGTTGCACTGCAGATTTGACCGGTACGCAGTATATGTTACAATAGGGCCGATTGATTGTTTGAGCCGCAGGGCGGCGGAATGTGTGGAAACTTGAAAGTATTGAAGGGTATCTTCTTTTTTTTGATGGGTCTTATCATGATGGGCTGCGCGGGCATCCTGATCTGTGCGCTGAATCCATCCCTGACGGCCATGCTGGCGGAGCGGGTGGAAAGCGTGGGTTCGGCGCAGTCCTCCCAGGACGGCCAGTCAGGCGGGCTGGGCGGCCTGTTCCGGGACGGGGACGGGCAGCCGGATTCCGAAGCGCCTGGGGAGGGCCAGCCGGGAATCAACGCGGACTGGCTGCAGGGGCAGATCGGCTACGAGCAGCCTGACAGCCCTTCCGTGGAGGCTCCGGAGGACGTGAGCGGCAGGACGGGCTACGAGCCTGTGCGGGAGGAAGCGCAGGAGATAGACGAGGCCGAGGCGGACGACCTGACCGGGGCCGAAAATCCCGGGGACACAGGCAGCGGCCTGTCCTTCGACGGGGAAATCTATCCTTACTATGCCATGCTGGAAGCGGACATGCAGCAGATATACAGCCAGATCTATGCCAATGCCATGAGCCTGACCCCATCCTTTACGCCGGTGACGACAGTGTCCATAAGCCAGCTGAAGACCGTGTTCGAGGCGGTCTACAACGACCATCCGGAGCTGTTCTGGCTGGATACGGGATATTCCTGCAAATACCTGCGCAGCGGCAGGTGCGCGGAGATCACGTTGAAGTTCAACGAGACCGCGGACGCGCTGGATCAGTCCAGGCTTGCCTTCGAGGGGGCGGCGGGCAATATCGTGGCCCAGGCCCGGGGGCTGGGAAGCCAGGCGGAGATGGAGAAATACGTCCATGACGTGATGACGCAGACAGTGGAATACGATGTGGCCGCGCCCATGAACCAGAGCGCCTACAGCGCGCTGGTGGGCGGCAGGAGCGTCTGTGCCGGTTATGCCAGGGCGTTCCAGTACATGATGCAGCAGCTGGGCATCCCATGCTATTACTGCACAGGCTACGCCGGGGAGGACCATGCGTGGAACATCGTGAAGATAGACGGCACCTACCGCAATGTGGACGTCACATGGGACGACACGGAGGAGCCCACCTACAACTATTTCAACAAGACGGACAGGGAGCTGGCGGCCACCCACAGGCGGACGGGGCTCTCGGTGTATCTGCCGGCCTGCGAAGGGGCAGGCCCGGAGACGCCTGCGGCGCCTGACGGCGGGGAGGCCGGGGCTTCGGGGGACGGGGAGATGCCCGGAAGCGCGGAAAATCCCGGCGGGGAGGGCAGCAGCGGATCGGGCGATATCTCCGGCCTGATCAACCCGGATCCCATCCAGCCCCTGGAGTGGGAGAGCAAGAGGAAGGAGGAGCCCGTGGATCCCCTGCAGGCCGCGGAGGACCGCAAGCGGGAGAATCTGGAGAAGGCGGGCGTCACCGAGGAACAGGTGCGGGACACCATGCAGGAATACTACGAGGACTGCAGGAAGCTGCTGGAGGACGTGGGGACGGGAGACCGACAGTTCGTGAACGTCATCCCGCAGTCCCTGTGGGGCTCGGTGGAGCGTGCCTACAACAGCGGCGATTACCGGAAGGGGTACGTGGATGCCGCGCTGAAGGACATGGGCGCAAGCGGCTTCGCGATTCAGCTGCAGGTGCAGGATCTGGGCGGAGGGTATTACCGGCTTTACCATAACGTATATACCTATTGAACGGAACAGAGAAAGAAATTCGGAAAAGGGCAGGAATATCCTGTCCTTTTTTTCATATATTGGAGAAAGGAGGACATGGGGATGGAGAATACGATTCTGCAGCTGTTTCCCTCCGGCCACCGGGCGCTCTGGCAGAGGGTGGCGCGGGAGCAGGCGGCCATTCAGGAAATCCGCCTGCGGGCGGGGCAGCCTGTGATCATACATAGAAAAGGGGAGGAGCTGTTCCTGACGGACACAGGGGAGCTTTCCGGGGAGCCCTCTGAGGGACGCCTGGCCACCGGGAGGGAGCTGTCGCAGATGCTGGAGCATATCTGCCATTACTCCCCCTATGCCTATGAGGAGGAGCTGCGCCAGGGATTCATCACCGTGGGGGGAGGCCACCGGGTAGGCGTGGCGGGACAAGCCGTGATGGAGGCGGACGGGAGGGTGAGGACCTTCAAGAACATCTCCTATCTCAACATCAGGGTCTCCCACCAGATGAAGGGCGCTGCGGACGGGGTGCTGCCCGGGATGTACCGGCAGGGGCGGCTGTGCAGCGCCCTGATCGTCTCGCCGCCGGGCTGCGGCAAGACCACGCTGTTGCGGGACCTGATCCGGCAGATCTCCGACGGCAATGCCTATGGGCGGGGGATGACCGTGGGGGTGGTGGACGAGCGCTCCGAGCTGGCGGGATCCTTTCTGGGAAAGCCCCAGAACGACATGGGCATGCGCACGGACGTGCTGGACGGCTG
>CAMTBF010000207.1 GCA_947068385.1 uncultured Lachnospiraceae bacterium | reverse complement strand
AATGGAGAACCTGATTGAGGTGCTCGGTCAGGAGAGCGAGGAATATGAGGGGCTTCTGGCCCTGTCCCAGAAGAAGATGCGCATCATCGCGAGCGCGAATCTAGAAGATCTACAGAGAATCATGGATGATGAACAGGAGGTGGTGGGCAGGCTCAACCGTCTGGAGAAGAGGCGGATTGAGGTCACTGCGGATATCGCCAATGTTTTGAACAAGGATGTTGAGACAATGAAGCTGACCAACCTGATCGAGATGCTGTCGCCCAGGCCCGCGGAGCAGGCCCAGCTGGCAGCGATCCACGACAGGCTGAGCAGCGTGGTCCGGGAGGTGCAGCGGACCAACGAGCAGAACAAGGAACTGCTGGAGGAAGCACTGGAACTGGTGAGCTTCGAGATGAACATGCTGCAGGCCTACAAGGCCGCGCCGGAGACCGCCAATTATACCAGGAGCGCCTACAATTCCGGGGCGCAGATGGGTGTGGACAGCGGAGGCTTTGATGCAAAACAATAACATTCTTACAGAAACGTTGAGGTGATTATCATGCCACTAATGGGTAGTTTATATGTCGGTTCATCAGGATTACAGACCAGTCAGAATGCGCTGAACACCACAGCGCATAATCTAACTAACACGGAGACCACCGGCTATGTCAGGCAGCAGGTGCAGCAGTCTACCAGAAGTTATCTGCAACTCTCAGTAGACGTCAGGTCCGTCAACAACAAACAGGTGGGCCTGGGCGTCACTTATTCCAGGGTAAAGCATATAAGGGATTATTTCCTTGATAAAATATACCGCAGGGAATCCGGCCGCAGTATGTTCTACGAAGTGTCCACCGAAGTCATGGAAGAGGTGGAGGGACAGCTGGGCGAGATGCACGGCGAGGCGTTCCAGACCTCCATCGAGGACTTCTGGACGGCTGTGCAGGAGCTGGCCAAGGATCCCGCCAGCTCCGTGACCCAGGGGCTCCTGGTCCAGAGGGGCGCGGAGCTGATTCAGCGCGCCCAGGCCGTCTACAAGGGCCTGTCCGCCTACCAGGACAACCTGAACATGCAGGTCAAGGATCAGGTGGACAAAATCAATTCCTACGGGAAGAAGATACTGGAGCTCAACGAGGCCATCCGGAAGGTCGAGTCCGGCGGCGTAGAGCGGGCCAATGACCTGAGGGACACCAGGGATCTGCTGCTGGATGAGCTCTCCGAGATGGCCAACATCAATTATGGCGAGTCCGTGAACGGGGACGTCTGGGTGCAGATAGAGGGCGTGGACTTCGTGAAGGGCCCCAGATGCTTTGAGATGGAGGTCTTCGCGGACGACGAGACGGGCTTCTATACGCCCTTCTGGCCCCAGAACGCCTCCTATACGCTGGATGCCAATGGCAACAAGGTCTATACTGAGAAGAGCATCAGCAACGCCCATGTGTTCAAGTTCAACCGGGAGATTTCCACGGATCTGAACACGGACATCGGCGGCCTGAAGGCCACGCTGCTGGCCAGGGGCGACCACAGGGCGGATTACAGGGACGTGGCGACCAAGGATGCCTACAACAGCAATGACAGCATCGTCTCCCAGTCCGTCATCATGAACGTGCAGGCGGAGTTCGACCAGCTGATTCATAATATCGCGACGAAGATAAATGAGATCCTGGGCACGGCGGCCGGGGTGAACGAGGTAAAAGGGACTTTTACCTTTAAGGATGAAAATGGCAATGCCTTGAACATGACGGACGTAAGGCTCTGCAAGGCAGACTCCAACGGCTATATGCGCAAGGATGACGGCAGCCCTATCGAGATGTTCACCACACGTTCCGGCGGCGGATACCAGAAAGTGAATCTGGCCAATGATGTAGTGGATCCAAATGATAATACCAAGGTGCTGTTAGAGGCGGGCGATTATTGGGTATACGTCCCAGAAGACCCGAATAACCCCAGCTCCCTCTACAACATCGAGAACCTCCAGATAGACCAGGAACTGATGCAGAAGCCCTCCATGCTGGGCTTTCGGCTGGAGGACGGCTCCGAGGACCAGGCCACGGCGGACGCCCTGAAAGCGGCGTTCACGGCAGAGGACTATACGCTGAACCCCAATATATCGAAGCGCTCCACGTTCATCAGCTACTATACGGACCTGGTGTCCCAGATAGCGAATACCGGCTACGTGAGCAGGAGCATATACCTGAACCAGCAGGACACCATGGAGTCCATCGAAAGCGCAAGGCAACAGGTGTCGGGCGTCTCCTCCGATGAGGAGCTGTCCAACATGATCAAGTTCCAGAACGCCTACAACGCCTCCAGCCGCTACATAAACGTCATTGACGAGATGCTGGAGCACCTGCTGAGCACGTTAGGCGTATGATCCGCGTTCTTCCGGGCGTGCACCGTACTTGAAAGGGAGGTAGAGATAAATGCCGTCACAATTTTTCGGATTGAATATAGCATATACCGGACTGCTGGCCAGCAACGCTTCGCTGAACACCACGTCCAACAACATCGCCAACGTACAGACCGAAGGCTTCAGCAGGCAGCAGGTGACCACACAGGCCGCCAATGCCCTGCGCGTGTTCCAGACCTACGGCTGCGCCGGCGCCGGCGTGGAGACCCTGGCCATCGAGCGCATCCGCAACGAGTTCTACGATTTCAGATACTGGAACAACAATGAAAAAGTAGGCGAGTACGAGCAGAAGATATATTACATGAAGCAGATCGAGGACTACTTCGATGACAACGGCCAGAACGCAGGCTTCAAGACGGTCTTCGACCAGCTGATGATCACGGGCCTGCAGGAGCTGATGAAGAACCCCAACAACACGTCCTTCAAGGATCAGTTCGTGGGCTATGCGGACGCCCTCACCGAGTACTTCAACAGCGTGGCGGGCAACCTGGAGAAGCTGCAGAAGGACGTGAACGAGGAAATCAAGGTCAAGGTGGACGAAATCAACACCATCGCCAGTGAAATCGCCACCCTGAACAAACAGATCAACACCATCGAGCTCAAGGGCGTGAACGCCAACGAGCTCCGGGACAGGCGCACCCTCCTGGTAGACCAGCTCTCCCAGATCGTGGACGTGGAGGTAAAGGAGACGAAGATCGCCGACCTCAACAATCCCGACAGGAACACCGGCGGCAGCAGGTTCATCGTGAAGATCGCCGGCGGCCAGGTGCTGGTGGACAATTTCGAATACAACGGCCTGAAATGCGTGTCCAGGACTGACGATGAGAAGGTGAACCAGACGGACGTGGACGGCCTCTATGACGTGGTATGGGACGATGGGAACAATTCCAAGTTCAACCTCTACGGCGGCGCCATGGGCGGTGCGCTGAAGGGGCTGGTGGATCTGCGGGACGGGAACAACGGCGAGAGCTTTTCGGGGCAGATTGTTCCTAACGGCGTCGATACAGCTAACAATACCGTCACGGTAAAGGTGGATAAGCACTATCTGAAAGACCTGAATAAATGCAACCTCTCGGACAGTGGCGGCATCGTCAAGCTGGGGAACAAGGAATACTATTATGATTCCTGGACCTACAGCGTCACCTACAATGCCGCAGGAGAGCCTGAATATACCTATACCTTCCAGCTGTCAAACGACAAGAACCTGAATCCGAATCCGCCGAGTGCGTCGGTGGAAGGTTCCACCGCATCCGTGGGCAAGAGCGTCACCTATCAGGGCATCCCTTACTACATGGCCCAGATGAACGAATGGATCAGGACGTTCTCCCAGAAGTTCAACGACATCCTGACCAGCGGCTATGCGGGGGATCAGAAAGGCATCGCGCTGTTCACCGCCAATATGGCTACGGAGAACAAGCAGTATTTCTTCGGCGACGAGCGCCGGTATGACAAGGAGTCCTATGAAGCTTACACTGCCCGGGTGAATGCGCTGGTGGCTGGAGGGATGTCCCAGGCGGATGCGGAGAAAGCGGCCGTGCTGAAGGTCGAGGTAGGCAAAGGGATAACGAATCAGGATAGCTATTACCTGATGACCGCCAAATATTTCGATGTCTCAAAGACCGTAGAGAACGATCCCAGCCTCTTGGCCACCAAGAAAAAGGAAGGGGACGGCGCAGAGCAGAACGACCTGCTGGAGGATATCAAGAAGCTGGCCACCGACAAGGGCAGCATGAGCTTCCGCGGCTGCTCCGCATCGGAATTCCTGCAGTGCGTCCTCTCCGATGTGGCGCTGAACGCCAGCAGGGCCGAGACCTTCTACAGCAGCTACGTGGACATCGCCATGAACATCGACACCCAGCGGATATCCATCTCCGGCGTGGACGAGGACGAGGAGGCGGTGAACCTGGTGAAGTACCAGAACGGCTACAACCTGGCATCCAAGATGATACAGACCCTGACAGAGGTGTATGACAGACTGATCCTGCAGACAGGCGTATAAGAGTGCACGGAATGCCCAAGCGAGCAAGGTTCGCTTTGTGCAGGCATTCTTCAAGATAGACGATTCTAGGATCGGCAAAAAGAGGAGATTTCTATGAGAATAACAAATAAAATCATGCAGCGCAACAACCTGTCGAACATCAATACGAACAAGATGTACAAGGACATCCTGAGCACCCAGATGGCAACCCAGAAGAAGATCAACCGTCCCTCCGACGATCCCGTAGTGGCCATCCGCTCCCTGCGGCTGCGCAGCAATGTGACGGAGATCACCCAGTACTACAGCAAGAACATCCCCGATGCCGAGAGCTGGCTGAAGGTCACCGAGGACGCCCTGTCCAAGCTGTCCGATGTCATCTCCAACATGGCCGCCCAGTGCACCAGGGGAACCAACAAGCCCTTCACCACCACGGACAGGGGGACTGTCCTGGAGCAGCTCAAGCTCCTGGCCGATGAGGTCTACGCCACGGGAGACGCGGACTTTGCGGGACGCTATGTGTTCACCGGGCATCGGACGGACACGCCGCTGAGCTTCCTGTCGGAGCAGGAGAGGCATTATACTATTACGGAGCAGTTGGATAAGAGCGCGCTGGATACGTTTACCAGCGTGGATACGGGGAAAGTGCTGGATATCAATTCCGAAAACTATGATGACGCTCCTCAAAAAGATATTACGGAAGACGATATCAAGTCTGTAGATGTCCACCGTATCAGGCTGGCATATAATGACTGCGTGAGTAAGGATGCGAATGGTGCCACTGTGGTTCCTACGATTTCCTTTGTGACAGGAACAGATGGCAATGGGAATATTACTACACGGACGTGGGCGGATGGAAGTGGTCTAATTACAGACGGAGGTACCCCACCTAATGTAACTAAATATCAGATTACAAACGTGAGCTATGCAAACGACCCTTATTCTGCGGCTGCGGGCGATCCGAATGCGGTCATATATGTCCCTGAGACCGGAGAGCTGCTCTTTGGAGATAATGCATACAAGGCCCTGATGGCCACAAAGGACAGTGAAGCTACCTCCAACGTAAACGAGGGCGAAATCCGCATCACATACGAGAAGAGCCACTGGCAGAAAGGCGACCTGCGCCCCGAGCACTATTTCGCCTGCGTGGCCGACAAGGTGGATGAGGCCGGAGCCGTAGTGAAGGACGATAAGGGCAACCCCATCAAAGTCAACTACAACGACACCTACCTGACCACCGACAACGAGCGCCAGGTCATCGAATATGACGTAGGCTACAACCAGACCATCCGCATCAACTCCAGAGCGGACGAGTGCTTCAACCACGGCATCGGCAGAGAGGTGGACGATATCATCAATGCCATGCAGACTGTCCTAGAG
Organism: uncultured Lachnospiraceae bacterium; assembly: GCA_947068385.1. Taxonomy (GTDB): domain Bacteria; phylum Bacillota; class Clostridia; order Lachnospirales; family Lachnospiraceae; genus Acetatifactor. Next base: position 941 of record CAMTBF010000207.1, on the reverse strand, counting down.
CTGGAGGGGGCCCAGGCAGACATCAAGGCCATCAAGGATAAGCTGGACGATGGAGACTCGAGGCACGAAATCCTGCAGAAGCAGCTGGACGCAGTGGAGAAGGCCCTGACCTATGCCAAGGAAAAGGAGCAGAAGATGTTCGAGGGCGGCATCTCCGCCTTCCAGAAATACCTGGACGAGGCCAACGTGTGCGTCACCGCCTGCGGTTCCAGGGGCAGCAAGCTGGATCTGATCAAGAACAGATCCCAGAACCAGAAGACCACCTATGAGACCTTAAAGAGCGAGAACGAGGACATCGACATCACCGAGGTGGCCATACAGCTCACCAGCGCGGAGCTGACCTATGACGCGGCCCTGATGGCGGCGGGCAAGGTCATGAAGACCACGCTCCTGGATTTCATTTGATCAAAAGAGGGGGAAGCGGCTTCACAAATATCAGAAACGGCGGACGGACGCAGATAGGAGCAGATTACCATGAAGATTGAGACGAAGATTTTCGGCGAGATAGAGATTTCGGAAGAAAAAATCGTGACCTTCCAGGACGGCATCATCGGCTTCCCGGAGATGAAGCGCTTCGCCCTCCTCCATGACGAGGAGCGCGGCGCGGGAGCAGGCATCCGCTTCCTCCAGTCCCTGGACGAGCCGGGCTTTGCCATGCCCGTGATGGATCCCCTGGTGGTGAAGTCGGACTACGATCCCGAGGTGGACGATGAACTGCTGGCCAGCGCCGGTGACATCACGGCAGATAACCTTCTGGTGCTTGTCACAGTGTCTATTCCCGGTGACTTGAAGAAGATGAGCGTGAACCTGCAGGGTCCCATCATCATCAATATTGACGAACACAAGGCCTGCCAGCTTATCGTAGAGAACGGCAGCTACCCTGTCAAATTCCCCATCTAAGATCGGAAGAGCGTCGTGTAGGGAAAGAGTGTAGATCTCGG
>CAMTBF010000206.1 GCA_947068385.1 uncultured Lachnospiraceae bacterium | reverse complement strand
ATTTTGACGATAGAGGGTATAAATTATATGAAATATTGAAACAAACAGATTTTCTCATAGGAGATTACTCGTCTGTCTTCCTGCAGTATCTATTGCTTAATAAGCCAATAGGTTTTGCGATACCCGATATTGATGACTATAGAGAGAAACGTGGTTTTATATTTGAACCCATTGAAGATTATATGCCAGGATGTAAAATCAAGACAAAGGAGGAGCTTTTTCAGTTTATTAGAGATATGGCAGATGGCTATGATAATTACAAAAGTGAACGGATTCATGTCAACCATCTGGTTAACCATTTTCAGGATGGAAAAAGCTGTGAACGGCTAATGCAATACAGTAAAATGGATTAGCAGATATAAATCCCCTGGCAGAGCTGGGGAGACTAGCAGGTGGCGATAAACGGAGTACCAGAATAAAAACTCCCATTGTATAATGGGTGTAAATCTGGCAATGGAGCCCTCCGTTATATCGTGTGTGATTTTAAAAACTTTGCTACGCTTGGCACCTCTTCAATATTTCCCACAAAAAGTCCGTTCAAATGAACATGGGCTTTTTATTGCCCCAAATTACATAAAAAAAGCCCCGAACTCGTTCCAAGCCATGACGACTGACAACAAAAATCTGAACAAAGAAAGGAAGAAATGAACATGAACCTGACCAGAAAGCAGTTCGACCTGCTGGAAGCATTGGCGACAGCCCAATCCCCATTGACGCAGCGGGACCTGGAAAAGACCACAGGGCACAGCCTTGGCACCATAAACCGCACGATGAAGGAGCTCGCAGAGCTTGGCTTCGTGTCCGACGGCTCGATTACGAATTCCGGCATAGACGCATTGGAGCCCTATCGGGCCAAGAGGGCCGTGTTCATCGCGGCCGGCTTTGGGACGCGCCTCGTGCCCATAACCTTCAATACGCCGAAGCCCCTTGTCCGCGTCCATGGCACCCGCATCATCGACCGCCTGATCGACGCCTGCCTGGAAGCCGGCATCCACGAGATCCACATCGTCCGGGGCTACCTCGGCGAGCTGTTCGACCAGCTCCTTTATAAATACCCCATGGTCAAGTTCCTGGAGAACCCTGTGTACAACGAGGCGAACAACATCAGCTCTTCCCTGGTCGCCCGGTACATGCTGTCCAATTCCTATGTCTTCGAGGCCGACCTGCTGATCTCCAACCCGAAGATCATCAGGAAGTACCATTATACATCCGATTTCCTCGCAATCAAGAAGGAGAGGAGCGACGACTGGTGCTTCAGGGTGAAGGACGGCGTGATAGTCGAGGAGAAGGTCGGCGGCGAAGGGGACGACATTTGGCAGATGGTGGGCATCTCCTACTGGGACGAGGCGGATGGCCATAAGCTGTCCCAGGACATAGCCGAGGTGTACACCTCCCCAGGCGGCAAGGAACGCTACTGGGAACAGGTGCCGCTGGTCTATCGGAAGGAACACTATGCAGTGGAGATCCGGGAGTGCTCCGACGCGGACATCGTCGAGATCGACACCTTCAAGGAGCTCAAGGCCATCGACAGGACCTATGACGTGTGAAGAAAGACCAAAAAGAAGGGAAGGAAACATGAGCAGCAAGGTACAGAACGATGGAAACTCCCTAAAGCGGCGGCTCAGCCCCATGCACGTCTGGGCGATTGCCTTCGGATGCATAATCGGATGGGGGAGCTTCATAAACCCCGGAAAGAAGTTCCTGAGCAATTCCGGTGTCGCCGGCACGGCGATAGCCATGGCCCTCGGCGCGCTGGTGATGATCGTCATCGCCTTCAGCTATGCCTATATGGTCCCCAAGTATCCGAGGGCAGGCGGTGAGTTCACCTTCACCAGGAACTGCTTCGGCAAGGACGCGGCCTTCATCTGCGGCTGGTTCCTTGTGGCCGCGTACCTGACGAACGTGCCGATGAACAGCACTGCCATCGGCCTGATCGTAGACGGCCTGGACGGCCCGGCGGATATTCTGAAGTTCGGTTTCCATTATACCATCGCCGGGTTCGATATCTACATGGGCGAGATGCTGCTGGCATCCGCCATCCTCATGCTCTTTGGCTGGCTGAACATCATAGGGGTGCAGAAGGCCGCGGTCGTGCAGACCATGCTCAGTTCCCTCCTGGCCGTCTGTGTGTTCACGCTGTTTATCGCCGCTTTGGTGTCAAGCAAGGCAAAGGGCATCCATATGGAGCCGATCTGGGGGTTCGACAAGGATGCGGCAATGGCAGCCGGTGCCGCCGCGCCAGGGATAGGCCGGTATGCCCACCATGGGGCGGCTGGGATCATGGGGGCCATCCTGGCCACCTTCGCGATCGCGCCCTGGGCGTATGTGGGGTTCGACGCCATCCCCCAGGCTGCGGAGGAGTTCGACTTCAGCTTCAGGAAGGTCTCCTTCATCATGGTCATCGCCATCCTGTTCGGCTGCTTCGTGTACACCTGCAACAACGCCGTGGCCGCAGCTGCCCTGGAGAACTGGCCGGATCGGGTCATGGCCGGGGAATGGGTCGTCCTCGTTGCCGCGGAGGAGCTGATGGGAGCCTCTGGCAAGGCTCTGGTGGGGCTTGGGGTATCCTGCGCGGTCCTTTCCGGCATCATGGGCTTCTACCTCGCGTCCAGCCGCCTCATGTACTCCATGGGCCGGGACGGCTATCTCCCCGGATGGTTCTGCCGCGTGGACAGGAGGCATGGCACGCCCAGGAACGCCCTCGTTTTCTGCATCATCGTCTCCCTCTCCGGCCCTGTCCTTGGACGTGAGGCATTGGGCTGGTTCGTGGACATGAGCGCCATCGGCGCCAGCATCGGATACTTCTTTACCTCGGCGGCAACGTTGGTGGCCTTGCGAAGGGACAGGGACGGCACAGGCTTCTTGAAGGCCATGGCGGTCGCAGGTGTCGCGTTTTCGACCGTCTTCATGGTCCTGCAGCTGGTGCCGATCCCCGGCCTGGAGGGCGTCCATTTTGGCAAAGAGAGCTATATCATGCTGGCTGTATGGGCTGCGGTCGGCATGGCCTTCTATGTCAGGCAGCGGAAGTCCTTCTCGGAGAGGGATGGCTGATTCGGAAGGAAAGGAGCCCAGAAGGAAGGGAATCCGGAAGGGAGAAGAGAGGAAAGGGACTATGGAAGGAGAGGAGCTTATGCAGGCTATCAAAAGGAACATATTGTTGAATCCGGGACCGTCCACCACCACGGACACAGTGAAATATGCGCAGGTTGTCCCGGATGTCTGCCCCCGGGAAAAGGAGTTCGCAGGCCTCATGAAAGGGCTGAGGGAGGACCTGGTGAGGATCGTCCATGGAGATCTGCAGAAATACACCAGCGTCCTGTTCTGCGGCAGCGGCACCATCAACATCGATGTGGCGATCAACAGCCTCCTCCCGGAAGGGAAGAAGGTGCTCGTCCTGGACAACGGCGCGTATTCTGCCCGTGCAGCGGAGGTCTGCCAGTATTACGGCCTTCCCTGCATCGACCTTAAGTTCCCGGTGGACCAGCGCCCTGATCTGGATAAGGCTGAGGAGGTCCTGGAAGAGAATCCGGATATCGGTCTTGTGCATACTACCCATAACGAGACAGGCACCGGCATCCTGAACCCCATCAGGGAGATCGGCGCCCTGGCCCACAAGTATGGCGCCACCTTTACCGTGGACACCACTTCCACCTATGCCATGCGCCCGATACACATAGAGGAAGACAATATCGACTTCTGCATGGCCAGCGCACAGAAGGGCTTGATGGCGTTCACCGGCCTGAGCTTCATCGTGGGCAACAGGGAGCTGATAGAGAGGAGCAAGGGCTACCCAAAGCGCTCCTATTACTGCAACCTGGCCATGCAGTACGACTTCTTCGAGCGGACAGGCGAGATGCACTTCACCCCGCCGGTGCAGGCCATATATGCCGCCATCCAGGCCATGAAGGAGTACTGGGCCGAGGGCGAGGAGGCAAAATGGGCCCGCCATACCCGTGTGTTCAACGCCATCAATGAAGGCCTGGACGAGATGGGCTTCAGACAGGTGGTCAGGCCGGAGTGGCGAGCCGGGCTTGTCTCCTCTGCCATCTATCCGGACGATCCGAACTGGGATTTTGAGAAGGTTCACGACTACTGCTATGAGAGGGGATTCACTATCTATCCTGGCAAGATATCGGCCACAGACACATTCCGCCTCTGCGCCCTGGGAGCCATCGACGAAGCTGATATCAAAGATTTTTTTATCGTATTCAAGGAAGCCCTTGCCGCTACTGGGGTGAAGATGCCGGTAGTATACAGGGACAGGAAAGGAGAGGCAGGATGAAGACGGTCTATACTTGTTTCTGCACGGATGTCATCCATGATGGTCACCTCAATATAATCGAGGAGGCCCGCAAAAGGGGGAAGGTGATAGTCGGCTGCCTTTCCGATGAGGCCTTGATCCGTTACAACAAGTTCCCGACCATATCCCAGGATGAGCGCATCAGGCTCTATCGGAGCATCGATGGGGTAGAAGAGGTCGTCATCCAGGACGATATGCTCTATGATGATGTGATCACGCTCGTGCAGCCGGATTATGTCGTGCATGGCGACAACTGGCTTGTGGGGCCGGAGCGTGCGATCCGTGACCATGTGGGGGAGCTGCTGGAGGCCTACGGTGGTGAATTGGTGGATATCCCGTATACCTATAATGAAAAGGTAAAGAAGATCGACTTGCAGCTGCGGGAAAGGCTTGCCATGCCGGAGTATCGGAGGAGGCGGCTGCGCCAGCTCATCTCCATGACATCCATCGTAAAGGTCATGGAAGCGCACAGCGGTCTTACTGGCCTTATCGTTGAAAAGACGGTCATCGAACATGGGGGCAGGCTGGACCAGTTCGATGCCATGTGGGTCTCGAGCCTGTGCGACAGCACTGCGAAGGGCAAGCCGGATATCGAGCTGGTGGACATGACGAGCCGCTTCCGAACAATCGACGACATCATGGAAGTCACCACGAAGCCTATCATCTTTGACGGGGATACCGGCGGACTTACCGAGCATTTCGTCTATACGGTGAGGAGCCTGGAACGGATGGGCGTCTCGGCGGTCATCATAGAGGACAAGAAAGGGCTCAAGAAGAACAGCCTGTTCGGGACTGAGGTGGAACAGACCCAGGCCACCATAGAGGAGATGTGCGCCAAGATCGCGGCTGGAAAGAAGGCGCAGCTCACCGATGACTTCATGATCATTGCCCGGATAGAGTCGCTGATCCTGGAGAAGGGGATGGAGGACGCCCTGGAACGGGCGCATGCCTTCGTAAAGGCGGGCGCGGATGGGATCATGATCCACAGCCGTAAGAAAGAGCCCACAGAGATAGTGGGATTCTGCGACAGGTTCAGGGCAGGGGACAAGGCCACTCCAATCGTGGTGGTGCCTTCGAGCTTCAACGTCATCACGGAAAGCGAGCTTGCGCGGCATGGCGTCAACATCGTCATCTATGCGAACCAGCTGACCAGGAGCGCGTTCCCTGCCATGCAGCGGACTGCGGAGGACATCCTGAGGTACCACCGTGCGAAGGAAGTGGATGACAGGCTGATGCCAATCAAGGACATCATCACCCTGATCGATGAAATCTAAGGAGGACAGGAATTGAAGGTACATAGACTTGTCGAGACAATCGGCTCTGATTTCTACACCGGCATACCGGACAGCCAGCTGAGGGCGCTCTGCGACTATCTGATGGATACGTATGGCATCGACCCGCGCCATCATGTCATCGCGGCCAATGAAGGGAACTGCGCCGCCCTGGCCGCAGGATACCATCTGGCCACCGGAAAGGTCCCTGTGGTCTATATGCAGAACAGTGGCGAGGGGAACATCATCAACCCCGTCGCAAGCCTCCTGAACGATAAGGTGTATGCAATCCCCGTGGTGTTCATCATCGGCTGGCGCGGCGAGCCGGGGATCCATGACGAGCCGCAGCATGTCTATCAGGGGGAGGTAACCTTGAAGCTCCTGGAGGATATGGATATCGGGCATTTCGTTATTGGCAAGGAGACCGCTGATGCCGAAGTGGAGTCTGCGATGGCAGAATTCCGCAATGTGTTAGCGACCGGCAAGGATGTGGCGTTCGTCATCCGTAAAGGTGCTTTAACTGATGCTCCAAGGGTGGAGTATAGGAACGACAACCAGATGGTGCGCGAGGAAATCATCCGGCATATTGTGGATGCAAGCGGGAAAGACCCCATCGTATGCACCACTGGCAAGGCAAGCCGTGAGCTGTTCGAGATAAGGACAGCAAATGGCCAGAGCCATAAGTACGATTTCCTGACGGTGGGCTCTATGGGGCATGGCAGCTCCATCGCCCTTGGCGTGGCAATCAATAAGCCGCAGCAGAGGGTCTGGTGCATAGACGGCGACGGCGCTGTCCTGATGCATATGGGCTCCATGGCAGTCCTTGGCGCCAACAGGCCGAAGAACCTCATCCACGTCGTCATCAACAACGGAGCCCATGAGACGGTGGGCGGTATGCCTACGGTGGCGGCAGACATTAATTTTGTATCTATCGCGAAAGCCTGTGGCTATCCTTATGCGGTGAGCATAGATGGCCTTGAAGACTTGGATAGGGAACTGTCTGCTGCAAAGGCGCGAGGAGAGCTTTCGCTCATTGAAGCGAGGTGTTCTATCGGCGCACGCGAAGAACTTGGTCGGCCAACGACCACGGCATTGGAGAACAAGCAGAATTTCATGGAGTACCTG
>CAMTBF010000205.1 GCA_947068385.1 uncultured Lachnospiraceae bacterium | reverse complement strand
GGGCATCTGGACCTGATCTGGCCGGACGTGCGGGACAGCAAATGGATCGGCGGCGACAGGGAGGGCTGGGAGCGGGTGCCCTACTGGCTGGACGGCTTCATCCCCCTGGCCTGGCTGCTGGAGGACGAGGAGCTGCAGGGCAGGGCGAAGCGGTACGTAGACGCGATCCTCTCCGGCCAGCAGGAGGACGGCTGGATCTGCCCCTGCGGCGCGCAGGAGCGGGAGCATTACGACGTGTGGGCGGCCTTCCTGATCTGCAAGGTGCTGGTGGCGTACCAGGAGTGCAGCGGGGACGGGCGCATCGAGGAGGCGGTCTACAGGGCGCTGAAGCAGCTGCTGGCCCATATCAGCGCGAAGACCCTCTTCGACTGGGGCGCGGCCAGGTGGTTCGAGTGCATGATCCCGCTGCTCTGGCTCCGTGAGAGGAGGCCGGAGCCCTGGATGGAGGAGCTGGCCTATGTGCTGGAGGGCTGCGGCATCGACTACGAGAGGCTGTATGGCAGGCTCTCCTTTGAGAAGCCCGGCGTGGAGCGCTATTGGACTTTCCTGAACCATGTGGTGAACGTGGCCATGGCCCTGAAGTCCAGGGCGGAGATGAGCCTGCTCACCGGGGAGGATCCGGACGCCTTCGCCCTGGACTTTTACAGGAAGCTTACGGAGAACCACGGCATGGCCATCGGGCATTTCACCGGGGACGAGTGCCTGTCGGGCACCAGCCCCCTGCAGGGCAGCGAATGTTGCGGCGTCGTGGAGGCCATGTACTCCTATGAGGAGCTGCTGTCCATCGGCGGGAACCCCTTCTGGGGGGACCTCCTGGAGCAGACGGCCTTCAACGGCCTGGCGGCTACGGTGAGCGCGGACATGTGGAGCCATCAGTATGTGCAGATGACCAACCAGGTGGAGTGCGCCCCCATGCCCCAGGGGAAGATGCCCTTCAACTCCAACAACGAGGAGGCCCATATCTTCGGCCTGGAGCCCCATTTCGGGTGCTGCACGGCAAACTTCGGCCAGGGCTGGCCCAAGTTCGCCCTCTCCACGGTGATGAGGACGAAGAAGGGGCTGGCGGTGACGGCCCTTGCGCCTGTCAGGGTGGAGACTTCTGTGTCCGGCAGGAATGTGTGCCTGACGGTGGACACGGAGTATCCTTTCCGGGACAGCCTTCGGATCCGGGTCCAGCCGGAGGAGCCCTTGGAATTTGAGCTCTCTGTGCGGATACCGGGATTCGCCCGGGCGGCGGAGGTCCGAATCGGGGCAGAGGAGCGTGAGGCGGTGCCCGGCAGCTTCTATATGATAAAAAAATGCTGGGAAAAGGACGAGGAAATCGTAGTCGAGCTTGGCTTCCAGGCGCAGTTCCTGGAGCGGCCAAGGGGCATGTGGGCCCTGCGCAGGGGGCCTCTGTTCTACGCGCTGCCCATAGAGGCGGCGTATGAGCGGATAGAGTACGAAAGGGATGGCGTGGAGAGGAAGTTCCCCTACTGCGATTATGCCATCAGGCCTACGTCGGAATGGGGCTACGGCTTCGGGGACGGGCCTGTGGAGACAGTGTACGGCGAGATGCCCGAGAGGCCCTTTGACCGGGAGAAGCCGCCCGTCATGCTGCAGCTGGAGATGGCGCCCCTGGATTGGCGGAAGGAGGACGGCATGTGCCGGGAGAGGCCGGAGTCCACGGAGCCTGTGGGGGAGCCTGTGAAGAAGCGCCTCTACCCTTACGGCTGCACCACCCTGCGGATGACGGAGATGCCCAGGGTGGCATCCCAGGATGTCTGAGGAATATAGAATCAATCAGTGTGCCAATAGTGTGCCAATCGATGTGCCAGCGCCCGGAAACCCTTTCCGGCGCTGGCACATCCGCGTATTTCCTGGAAGAATCCCCCACTTAATATTCTCTAAAGATTTGTTAAAGATATAGGAAAACGTATTGAGCCTGAATCAGAATTTTGATATATTCTTATATGGACTTAACAGGAAAGTGAAAACGGGGGTATGAAAAGTTGCAAAAAATGTTGAATTCCCTGATACCGTCCTACGGACGGATCCCTTTGATCATAGCCGTGGCCTGGAACATGGCAGTGTACTTCGGATCCAGAGTGTTCACCAGCGAATGGGCCCATCATGACATCGAGGGGGAGCTGGACGGCCTGATACCCTTTGTGCCCTGGACGGCGGCGATCTACCTGGGCTGCTACCTCTTCTGGATCGTGAACTACATCCTGATCGCCAGACAGGAGAAACGACATGTGTGTCAGTTCTTCGCGGCGGACTTCCTGTCCAGGGCGGTGTGCCTGGCCTTCTACCTGTTCTACCCCACCACCAACACAAGGCCCGCGGTGGCGCCGGAGGGCTTCTGGAACCAGGTGATGATCGGCCTGTATGCCACGGACGCGGCGGATAACCTGTTCCCCTCCATCCATTGCCTGGTGAGCTGGTTCTGCTTCATCGGGCTGCGGGGGAGGGAGAACATCCCGAAATGGTATAAGGGGCTGTCCTGCCTGCTGGCGCTTCTGGTCTGCCTCTCCACCCTGACCACCAAGCAGCATGTGATACCGGATGTGATAGGCGGCATCCTCCTAGCGGAGATCTGCCTTTTCATCGGGAAGAGGCAAAGAGTATGGGGGACTTATGAGAGGATCCTGAATAAACTCAACAGAGCGTTCCATCTGGAAGGAGGAGATTCGTGGGGGCATGGAAGGAAAGCGTTCCAGTGAAGAAAAGCATTCCGGTGAAAAAAATAATATGGAATACGGTTTTTCTGGCCGCGGTCTTCGCCCTCACCATCTACGGCGTCTTCCACGGGGAGGATCTGGGGGCCATGATGGACGCTATCCGGGAGGCGGACATCCGCTGGCTGATCCCCGGCCTGGTCTTGGTGTTGCTCTTCATCTGGGGGGAGTCCATCATCCTCTGGCATATGCTGGCATCCTTCGGCATCCGCCTGAGGAAGCGGATCTGCTTCCTGTTCTCCTCGGCGGGGTTCTTTTTCAGCTGCATCACGCCCTCGGCCAGCGGCGGCCAGCCGGCCCAGGTCTATTTCATGAAAAAGGAGAAGATACCCGTCCCGGTGGCCGCGGTGATCCTGATGGTGGTGACCATCACCTACAAGCTGGTGCTGGTGGTGATCGGGGCGGGCGTGGTGTGCTTCGGCCGGGGCTTTCTGCACCGCTATCTGGAGGAGATCCTTCCGATATTCTACCTGGGGCTGTCGCTGAACGTGTTCTGCGTGGCCTTCATGACCCTGTTGGTGTTCTGCCCGTCCCTGACGGAGCTGATCCTGCGCAAGGGGCTGGCTTTGCTGGAGCGGCTGCGGTTCCTGCGGCATAAGGAGGAGCGGGGCAGGAGGCTGGGGAAATCCATGGAGGTGTACGGGGAGACGGCGCTGTACCTGAAGCGGAACGCAGGGCTGATCCTCCGGGTGATCCTGATCACCTTTGTGCAGCGGATGGCATTGTTCTTCGTGACATGGACGGTGTACCAGGCCTTCGGGATGTCCGGCACGCCCCTTTGGGATGTGGTGTTCCTGCAAGCGGTGATCTCCGTCTCCGTGGACATGCTGCCCCTGCCGGGAGGCATGGGAATCAGCGAGGCGCTGTTCATGACCATCTTCGCGCCGGTGTTCGGGACGGTGCTGCTGCCGGCCATGGTCCTGTCCAGGGGGATGGGGTATTACGGGGAGCTTCTGGTCAGCGCGGTCTTTACTATCGTGGCCCAGCTTTATTACATATTCCGGCGGGAGCGGCAGGTGTGAGGATTCCGGATCCGAGGATTTTGGCGGCCGGGGCTAATGGATTGGGCGGATTCTGCCGATATATACTTTGTACTATTTTTACCTTACGGGCCATGCCCCTGCCAGGCCTGGGTGCATGGATCTGCGGAAGGATATTTCGGGAATCGGGGAGAAATGTGAGGAGGGTTTCCTGTGATAGGATTTTATGATTATACGGTGATACTTACATATATCAGCTTCATATCCGCGGTGGCGGGTATTTTCAGTGCCTGCGACATGCAGCTGCGGTGGGCGATTTTCTTCCTGGCCCTTTCCGGGCTCTGCGACATGTTCGACGGGAAGATCGCCAGGACTAAGAAGAACCGGACGGAGGACGAGGAGAGCTTCGGAATCCAGATTGATTCCCTGTGCGATATCGTCTGCTTCGGGGCGCTGCCCATCGTGATCTGCTACAAGCTGGGGATGGACCGGATCTACAGCATGGCCATCCTGGCGCTGTACGGGCTGGCAGGGCTGATACGGCTGGGGTATTTCAACGTGATGGAGGCCAGGCGCCAGAGGGAAGAAGGGGGGGCGCGCAAGTATTATCAGGGCCTGCCCATCACCTCCATGGCGATTGCGCTGCCGCTGCTGTTCGTGGTATCTCCCCTGTTTCCTACCCATGGGGCCTTTATCGCAGCGCTGCATGTGGTGGTGGCCTTGGTTGGGTTTCTGTTCATTCTGAATTTCCGGCTCCGCAAGCCGAACGTGAAGCAGGTGCTGCTGATCGTGGTGGCGGTGGCGCTGGCGGTGGTGGTGATCCTCTTCGCGTGGCATAGCTGGAGGAATCTCCTGAGAGGGCGCTTATAGGAGCAGGTAGAAAGGAGCATTTATGGGTTCAGTGGTGGTAGACAGGAAGGGGACGATCGTGGAGGCGGGCTCCCTGCAGGATTCGGTCCTGGCGGGGCTCTACGGCCATGTGCCGGGCAGGATCCTGGTGAGGCTCCTGGCATCCCCGGCAGTATCGGTGCTGGCGGGGGCCTTTTTGGATTCCCGGCTTTCCAGGGCATTGATCCCCTGGTTCATCCGCAGCCATTCCATCGACATGACGGATTATGAGCGGAGGGAGTACGGCTCCTACAATGACTTCTTTACCAGGAGGCTGGCCCCGGGGGCACGGAGATTGGATTCCTGCCCATCGGCGCTGGTCAGTCCCTGTGACGGCAGGCTCACGGTCTATCCCGTAGACAATCAGTGCGAATTTACAATCAAGCACACGCGCTACACCGTGCAAAGCCTGCTGCGGGACTATCGGCTGGCTGCCGGCTACGCCGGGGGGTATGTGTGGGTGTTCCGGCTGTGCGTGGAGGACTACCACCGGTATATCTATGTGGACAACGGCAGAGCGTCAGAGCCCGTGCGGATTCCCGGGGTGCTGCACACGGTGAATCCGGTGGCCAATGACCATTTCCCTGTCTATAAGGAGAATACCAGGGAGTACTGCGTCATAAGGTCAGAGCATTTCGGCCGGCTGCTCCAGATGGAGGTAGGCGCCATGCTGGTGGGAGAGATCCGCAACCACGAGAGGGGCCGCCAGGTGCGCAGGGGCTGGGAGAAGGGGCGCTTCGCCTTCGGCGGCTCCACGGTGATCCTCATGACCGAAAAGGGCGCAGCCCTGCCGGACGGTGACATCCTGGAGAACTCCCGCTTTGGGCTGGAGACCAAGGTGCGTTTGGGGGAGCGGGTGGGGGGACGGCCCCGGGGGTGAGCGGCCAGGGGACTTATGAACCGCGCCACTCCAAGGCCAGCCCAATCAGCCGGTCTGTGTGGTCGGCCATGAAGAGCGGGATATTCAGCATGTCTCCGTCCAGCCTCAGGTTGTCCAGAGAGAAGCGGATCCGCAGCTTCACCTTATCGGAAAACAGCTCCTTGAACTTTTTCAGGCTCTTGCTGGCCGTATTGGCCTCGGATTTGACTTCCACAGGGAAGATGTCATTGTCCCGCTGGATCAGGAAGTCCACCTCATAGGGCGGATTGCTCTGGCTCCAGTATCTGGGGGCGGCCTCGAACTGGGCGATTAATGTCTGCAGCACATAGTTTTCGGTCAGGGCCCCCTTGAACTCGGTGAACAGCCGGTTCCCCTCGCCAAAGGCGGTGGGGGAGAGCATTGCCAGCCGGCGCAGCAGGCCTACGTCCGCCAGATAGATCTTAAAGGCGGCCAGGTCGTCATAGGCGCAGACAGGCAGCCCCGGGGCGTTGCTCCTATAGACCTTATGCACCAGCCTGGCATCCACCAGCCACTGCAGCGCATCCTCGTATTCCCTGGCTCTGGCCCCCTCTTTCACGACTTTATAGAGGAACTTCTTGTTCTCCCTGGCCAGCTGGGAGGGGACTGATTTCCAGACCATGGAGATTTTCGGGAATTGGGTCACATCGGGATGCTTTGCGAAATCCCGCTCATAAGCGCCGATGATGTGGGCCAGGGACTCCTGCATGGCATCCACATCCCGTGCCTGGGTCCACATCAGCACAGGCTCCGGCATCCCCCCAGTCACATAGTACATCTTCAGCTTCTCGTACAGCGGGTTGAAAAACGCATCCGGAAGGGGCTCCAGTACATCCACCGTTTCCAGATAGGCCGCAAGATTCCCGTCGCCGTTGGCCAGAAGGAATTCCGTGAAGGTCATGGGATCGATCTGCATGAAATTCACCTTGCCCACGGGAAAGGAGGACGGCTGTGCCAATGCGATTCCAAGCAGAGAGCCGGCGCAGGCGATGTGGTACTCGGGCGCGTTTTCGCAGAAATATTTCAGGGAGTTGATGACCCTGGGGCAGTCCTGTACCTCATCGAAAATGACCAGAGTCTTTTCCGGGAGGATTTTCTGGCCGCTGGCCAGCATCAGGTTCTGGAGGATGCGGTTCAGGTTCTTTGTGGTTTCGAAGAACTGCCTGTACTCTTCCTGTTCGCCGAAGTTAAAGTAAGCGGTATTTTCGTAGTATTCTT
>CAMTBF010000204.1 GCA_947068385.1 uncultured Lachnospiraceae bacterium | reverse complement strand
GATTCTTCTTTCCTGTGCCACTTTCGTACAGAAAATGGTGATGGCCGTGGTAAGGTTCATCCCCATTTTCCGACAGATTTCTTCCACGGATTCTTTCAGTTCTGCGTCCATGCGGAAATTAACGCTTGTCTGTGCCATAAGATACACCTCCTTTTCGTCTACCTAATATTATATCGTTCTTCGCTTATTTGTAAAGTATTTTCTTTGCGACTTTATATATTTTCTTTACACACTTTCAAATTTTTCGCAATTGATACATTTCTCCACCCATCTTCTTCAAGATAATAGGGCACCAGGACAATATCCTCGTCAACCTTCCGTACATCCATATCCAAATCTCCCGCAAAATAGGTTCACCCGGAATGCCCACCCTTATGACAGACCAGCACATACAGAAACACCGGCCCCCCGATCACCGACATCAGTATCCCCACCGGCAGCTCATAGGGCGCGAATAGCAGTCTGGCCACCATGTCGCAGAGGGTCACGAACCCCGCCCCGGACAGGGCGCACAGGGGAAGCAGCCTGCCGCTGTCGTTTCCCGTGAACCGCCGGACGAAATGGGGCACGATCAGGCCGATGAACCCCAAGAGCCCCGCAAAGCTCACTGCCGCCCCGGCCAGCAGAGCAGCCAGCACCAGAAAGACCATCCGATATTTTCCCACCGCCAGACCCACGCCCCGAGCCGTCTCGTCCCCCAGGGTCACCACGTCCAGCTCATTGCAGAGGGTGAACAGGACAGCCAGCGCCGCCAGGATCAGGCAGACGGCAGGGAGCAGGCGCGTGTAGGACACCGCGGAAAAGCCCCCCACCCGGAAGTCGATGCTCAGCATGGCCACATCCGTGTCCAGCACCGTGACAGACTCGCAGACGGCGTTCAGGATGCTGTTCAGCGCCACGCCCCCTAAAATCACCGTGGTCTTGGAGGCATTGGTGCGGCGGGAAAAGAGAAAGATGCACAAAACGGTGATCAGGCTGCCGCCGAAAGCCGCGCAGGACACCCCCAGGCCGGACAGGGTCCCTGCGGCACAGGCAAGGGTCACCCCCAGGCCAGCCCCGGCGTTGACCCCGATGATGCCCGGGGAGGCCAGCCGGTTGGCCAGCACGTTCTGCAGCACCGCCCCGGACACCGCCAGCGCCGCCCCGGCCGCCAGTGCGGCAAGGGTGCGGGGGAGCCGGGCATACAGCAGGATGCTGCGGCTCACGCTGTCCCCAGCCCCCTGCAGAAGCCCTATCAGCTGCAGGGGCGAAAAACGGAGATTCCCCAGGCACAGGCTCATCACCGCGATTACCGTGCAGGCTGCGGCCCCGCCCCAGAGACATAGCCGCCAATTTTGCTTTTTCCTGCCCCTGACAGGATCCTTTTGTGCTGCCATTTTGATTTCCGCTCCCTCTCCCGGCCTACTCTCCGTACAGGATTTCCGCCAGCTTCTCCACGGCCTCCGCCCAGCGGGCGTTGGGCTTCAGGTTATAGAGATGCTTGTCCAGGATATGCACCTGCCCGTTCTTCACCGCGTCCATCTCGTTCCAGAGAGGGTTCTCCCGGAACATGGCCTCCACGTTCTCCCGGGTTCCCTCTATGTCGTCCCCGGACTGGACAATCAGGATCCTGTCCGGATTCAGCAGCAGGATGCTCTCCAGGCTCAGGTTCTCCAAAAGGCTGTCGTCCGTGTCCGCGATGTTCACGCAGCCAAAGCTCTCCAGCATCTCTCCCAGCACATTCCCCTGGTTCCCCTTGGCCCGTATGCTGGTGGCGGAGGCCCGCATGAAAAGCACGGTCTTCGGTTCTTCCGTTTTATGCTTTTCCAATATTTCGTTTATTTCGCTTTGGATATCCGTTCCATACTGTTCATACCTCTCCGGCTGTCCTGTGATGTCCGTGCAGATCTTCAGCACCCGCAGATAATCCTCGAAGCAGGCCACGTCAAAATAGGCCACCGTGATTCCCGCCCCCTCCAGGGACTGCTGCCATTCCAGATGCTGCTGGGTATTGGTGCTGGCCAGCACGAAGTCCGGGTCTGCCCCCAGGAGCAGCTCCAGGCTGAGCTTCTTCGTCTCCCCCAGGTTCACCACATCCTCCGGCAGCCCCAGGTCGAAATCGTCAAAAGCGTCCTCCGGGGCGGCACAGACGCTTCCGCCGGCCAGCACCCACATGTCCGCATAGCTGCCAAGCAGGGAGGCCACCCGTTCGGGGGAATCCACCGTGACCTCACGGCCTAAATCGTCCGTAAAGGTATATGTGCTGCTCTGGTTCTCTTCCATGCCCTGAGCCTGGCTGTCAGATGCCGTCCCTATCTGTCCATCCTCCGGCTGCTGGGTCTGCCCCTCTGCCTGTGTCCCTTCCTGGCTTCCGGCAGGCTCCTGTGCCCGGCTGTCAGTCTCTGCCTCCGGCTGTCCGCTGTCCTGCATCTGTGCATCCTGCCTTGACTGCTCTTCTGCCTGTGCCTCCGCCCGGCCGTCAGTCTGGCCGCAGCCAACCAGGCTGCAGATTGCCCAGACTGCCGCCGCAAATAAAATCCATCTCTTTTTCATCCTTCACCTCTTAACGTCATCCCCGAAATCCTATGGAAAGCAGAATGGGATGTCAGGAGCCTAGCAGGTAGCCCCGCCCTTGACCGTCTTCCCCAGCACCGCGGACTTGTCGATCTCGGCGTGGAGCAGCTTATCCTGTACATAGTCGAATCCCAGACGGCTCACCGTGTCCGCGAAGCGCTCGCCGGTGATTCCCTGGTCCCGGAAGAACAGGATGGCACGCTCTATGGTATCCAGCACCTCTTCCTCACTGGTGAAGATCTTGTCCAGGGGGCGTCCGTTGGCGATTTTCTTGCCCCATCTGCCGCCGATGTAGATCTTGCAGCCGTCCATGTACTCCTCGGTGACGCCGAAAGGACATTTCCCCTTGCAGCGCCCGCAGCCGTTGCAGGCATCGGTCTCTACCGTAAGGCAGCCCTCCTCCACCTTGGCCACCTTGATGGGGCAGGCGGTCTCCACCTGGCATTTCTTACAGCCCTTGCACTTGGAGTAGTCGAACAGGGGCACTCTCTGGCCGATGATGCCCAAATCATTCAGGTCTGGCTTCACGCAGTTGTTGGGGCAGCCGCCCACGGCAATCTTGAACTTGTGGGGCAGGGTCACGCTGTGGTAGCCCTTGTAGAAGCGCTCGTGAATCTTCTCGCTCAAGTCAAAGGTATCTATCAGTCCGTACTGGCAGGTGGTTCCCTTGCAGGACACCACAGGGCGCACCAGAGAGCCGGTGCCACCGGTCTCCAGGCCTCGCTCTGCCAGGAACGCGATCAGCGGGTCGATGTTGGCGTAGGGCACCCCCTGGATCTCCATGGTCAGGCGGGTGGTCATGGTGATCTCCCCGCTGCCGTAGCGCTCCGCTCCCTCCGCGATGGCGCGGTGCTCTTCGGTGGTGATCTTGCCGTTCCTGGTGATCACGCGGACATTGAACACATCGCCGTAGCGCTTGTCCTGGAGACAGCCCAGGCCTTTCACCCGCTTGATTTCCTCGGGCGGCAGCTTCCCTCCCGCGGGGACGGTCCTCTTGATGACATTGAACGTGGCGCCGCCCTCCAGCACCCGGGTGTTGGTAAATCCCAGGGCTTTCAGCTTGTTCTGGGTAAGGTATCCTCTCTTGCCTTTGGCGCAGACTAGGAGGAGCTTTTCGGCCTTGTCGTATTTTGCGGAAGAATCCTGGGGCTTTGTCAGGTCGAACCACTCCCCGCCGGGCAGCGTGGGAGCGGGATGGGCATCTATCAGGCGGTAGCCTGCGGCCGCTCCGGACGCGTATTCCCCAGGGGTAAAGGATTCCAGCCGGCCTGTCATCTTGTTCACCAGCACGCCGCAGGCCGTCGCAAAAGGATGGATGGCCGTGGAGAACGGTGGCGCATAGGCGAAGTCCAGGGTCAGGAAGTCCTCGGCTTTTGCCCCAAAGGAGATGCCTGTGACAGCGATGTCCGCCATTTTGTCCACCGCTCCCGCGCCTATGACCTGGAGCCCCAGGAGCCTGTGGCTGCCCGCGTCGGCAATGAGCTTGGTGATGAACATATCGGAATCCGGATAGTAATGGGCTTTGTCATCGGTGATGCACAGGGCGGAAATGACCTGGAAACCAGCCGCTTTGGCCTGTTCCTCCGTAAGGCCTGTGCGGGCAGCATTCAAATCGGCGGACAGCTTCACCACTCCTGTCCCCAGGCAGCCCGGATAAGGCGTCTCCTGTCCGCTCAGGGAAAGAGCCAGCGCCCGACCCGCTATATTGGCGGTGGAGCCCATGGCAGACCACTGGGTACCACCGGTGATGCGGTTCTTTACCAAAGCGCAGTCACCCACCGCGTAGATGTCCGGCAGGTTGGTGCGCTGGTATTCATCGGTAAGGATGCAGCCCCTGTCCATCTCCAGCCCTGTGTCCGCCAGGAATTTCGTGGCAGGACGGATGCCTGCCGCCAGGATGACCATCTCCGCGGGCAGCGTTCCTGCGCCGGTCTGCACGCCGGTGACCCTGTCCATACCGGCGATTTTCTGGAGAGCCGTGCCGGTGAGGATGCGCATGCCGCCTGCCTGGAGCCTGCGCCTGATGTAGTCCGCCATCTCCGTGTCGAAGATATTGGGCATGAGTTGGGGAGCCATGTCCATCACGGTGACGGAAAGGCCTTTCGCCATGAGGTTCTCGGCCACCTCCAGTCCGATGAAGCCGCCGCCCACTACTACGGCGCGCTTGCAGTTTTGCTCTTCCGCATACTTTCTGCAGCCGATGGCGTCCTGGGGCGTGCGCACGGTGAACACGCCGGGAAGTTTCGTGCCCTCCACAGGGGGGACGGAGCTTTCGGCACCTACGGCGATGATGAGTCTGTCGTAGCTGACTGTTTCTATTGCCTGCGCTCCGGCACTATCGGTTCCCGCCCCGGCTTCCAGGGCATTGGAGCCTTCTGTCCCGGCCTGCGGCTTCTGCGCTCCCGCGCCCTCTGTCGGCGCCGCATTCGTTCGGATGGAGACCGTCTTCGCGGCGGGGTCTACCGCCACCGCTTCGCTTCCGGTATGTACTGTGGTGCCGGTGAGTCCCATGAACTTGGCCGGGGTGTTCACGATCAGCTCCCCTTCCGTCTCGATGGCTCCGCCGATGTAGTAGGGGAGCCCGCACCCGGCGTAGGAGATGTCCTTTCCTTTGGTGTAGATGACGATTTCGTCCTGAGGGTTCTCCCTCTTCAGCTTCGCGGCTACCTTTGTTCCGGCGGCTACGCCGCCGATGATGACAATCTTCATTTAAATCTGCCTCCTTCTATCTATATTTTGCTGTTCTCTTTCCAGAAATCTTTTTCGGCCGGCTTTACCGCCAAATCAGCGAAAAGCCTTTCGGGAACCTCTCTTTCCCCAGCGCAAAGGCCTTCCGCACATATTCCTCACATGCCAAATTCCCAGAATCCATGTAGACATTTCCCCGGGTACTGAGCCAGACGCTGCGCTCTCCTATCTTATGGCATTCCGTCTCCTCGCCTGCTTTTTGTGCAAGCGCTTCCCTGGGAAGCACATGGAAATGAACCTGCTTCACTTCCTGTCTCGCTCCAAAATTGCAGCAGAGGGAAAGCGCCTTAAAATCCACCTGGTTCTCCACAAATGCCGCTAATGCGGCCCATCTGTCCCCGCTTTGCAAAAGGGTCTCTATGTCCGGAACCCGCTTCCTGGGCACGAGGATGGCATGGCAGCTGGCCATGGGCTGAGGGTGGCGCATCATGACGAATTCATCTGACGCGGCCTCCACCTGTATGGGCAGCAGACTTAGGCACCGCCTGATGCAGAAGCTGGCCAAAGCGCCGCCCAGGCTGCTCCTGGCTATTTTCATCATAGTCTTTTTTATGACTCCCATACGCTGTCATCTCTCCTCAGTGCATTCCTTGTACTCATCATATCACATAGCTCTTTTCCAGACAAATACATAAAGACCATGGCGCAAGATTCCTGCCTACGCCCCACTCTCCCACTCCTCCCTGGTAATGCAGCTCACATGCCCGGTCCTTTTCTCATGCATCAGCGGCACGTCCACGTCCTTAGTCGTCCATTGGTAACGGAAGCCGCATTTCTCCTGGACGCGCCGGGACTTCTCGTTCCCGTCATAGTAGCCGCACCAGACCTTCCGCATCCCCATGTCCTCAAAGGCATGGCGGAGCATTTCCTTGGCCGCCTCCGGCACCATCCCCTGCCCCCAGAACGGCTTCCCAATCCAGTACCCAAGCTCGCATTCATCGTCCCTGTCGGTCATGTCCGTATGGCCGTTCAGCTTCAGCTCCATGGCCCCGATGGCCCTGTTGTCGGATTTCAGGCATATGGCATAGGCCTCCGCCCCGGAGAGGACATTCCGGATGATGTCCCTGCTCTCCTCCACGCTTTTGTGTGGCGGCCATCCGGCTATGGGGCCCACATCAGGATTCCTGGCATATTCATATAGGCTCCTGGCATCGCCCTCTTCCCAGCGGCGCAGCATCAGTCTCTCTGTCTGAAAAAACATCTTGTCGCCCCCTATCTTCTTTTCTTCCTTAAGTCTACCATGGAACCGCGGAAAACACAAACGCAAAAACGGAATTTGCAGATGAATTTCTTGAACTTTCCTTATTTTTCAAGGCTTTTCAAGCCTCATGCAGTGATTTTGGTTCGTAAAAACTTTACATCCATTTTACAATGCCCGGATATTGGTTATTTTTGTCACGGTTTCCCTCATGCAGCTCATGACAT
>CAMTBF010000203.1 GCA_947068385.1 uncultured Lachnospiraceae bacterium | reverse complement strand
ACTGCTTTGGAGAGCAGCCGTATTTTTCCTTGAATTCTTCGGGATGAATCCGAATTACCTGTCCACGCTGCTTAAGAAGAGCACCAACTATACCTTCAAGGAGCTGGTGCAGGGGCATCGCTTCGCCTATGTGACCACCATGCTGCAGAATACACAGGTGCCTGTGGACGAGGTGATATTCCGGGCGGGCTATGAGAACACTACCTACTTTTATAAGAAATTCAAGGAAAAATACGGCTGCTCTCCAAAGCAGTACCGGATAGAGAATTCTTGAACAAAATATGAAGTTTTGATGGAAAAACTGTGAAGAAAGGAGGTTAAAAACAGGAGTATATTCAGGTATGATAGGAGCAACAGAAAGGAGAGGTGCAAATATGCAAAAAACCAAGAAAAAACCCGGGCATGTGAAGCGGCAGCTAAAGCGCTACAGCGTGCTGTACGTGATTCTGCTGCTGGCGATCATCTACTACTTCGTCTTCATGTACGTGCCGCTGATCTGGGGCGTGGAGATTTCCTTCAAGGATATGAAAATCGGCAGCACCATCCAGAGTGCCCCATGGGTGGGCTGGAAGAACTACAAGTATTTCTTCCAGACAAAGTCCATGCTGAAGCTCCTGCGCAACACCCTCATCATCAGCATCAACAGCATGATCTGGGGCTTTTTGCCGCCAATCCTTCTGACCATAGCGATTTTTGACCTGCGCAGCAAGAAGTACCAGAAGTTCTGCCAGACCATGGTATATATCCCGCACTTCTTCTCCTGGGTCATCATCTACGGCATCGTCTTCGCGTTCTTCTCCGGGAACGGATTCGTCAATGGCATCATCCGCGCCCTGGGCGGTACGGAGGTGGGCTTTTTGACCTCCAAGAAGGCGTTCCTGCCCCTGCTGATCGGGACGCAGATCTGGCAGAGCGTAGGGTGGAGCACCATCCTGTACTTCGCGGCGCTGACCTCTGTGGACACGGAGCTGTACGACGCGGCGAAGATCGACGGGGCCGGCCCCATCCAGAGGATCCGGGCGGTGACCTTCCCGGCCATGAAGCCGGTCATCACCTTCTCCCTGATCATGTCCCTGGGCGGCGTCCTGGGCACCAACTTCGAGCAGATCATGATGTTCTACAATTCGGCCCTGTATGATGTGGCGGACGTGATCGACACCTGGGTATACCGGGTAGGCCTGGGGCAGATGCAGTACGGCTATGGTACCGCCACCTCCATGATGCGCTCGGTGGTGGGACTGATCCTGATGGTGTCGGCGAACACGATTTCCAAGAAGGTATCAGGACGAGGAATGTTCTAGAGGAGGAGCCTAATGAAGAAAAACCAAAAAGCATCGATTCCCAAGGGCACCCAGATCAAGATGTCCCGGGAGGAGAAAATATATCAGATATGTATCGCCCTGGTGGTAGGCCTGGTGACGGTGGTCTGTATCCTTCCGCTGATGTATGTGGTGGGGATGTCCCTCACCTCCGAAGGCGAGATGATCGAGAAGAACTTCTTCGTCATCATCCCGGAGCATCCCACTTTGGCGGCCTACAAGAACCTGTTCTCCAGCGCCAACTTCTTCAGTGGCATGAAGATTACGATATTGCGTACATTCATAGGGATATTCTCAGCCCTGGTGCTGACGGTTCCGGTGGGCTATATCCTGGCCATCAAGGAGCTGCCCTTTAAGAATCCCATACTGCTGTATTTCATCACCACCATGCTGATAGGCGGCGGGACCATCCCCTCCTATCTGCTGTACAGGGACCTCCATCTGCTGAACAGCTTCTGGGTCTACATAGCCCCCAGCCTGGCCAATACCCACGGAATCCTGGTGGTGAAGCTCTTCGTGGAGGGCATCCCCACGGATCTGATGGAGTCGGCGGATCTGGACGGCGCCACGGAGCTGCAGAAGATGTGGTATCTGGGGATTCCCCTGCTGCGCCCCACGATTCTGGCCCTGGGCCTGTTCGCGGCGGTGGCCCACTGGAACTCCTGGATGGACGCCATGATCTACGCTCCCATGAATACGAAGATATGGCCCATCCAGTACATCATCCGCAACATGATGCTGGCAGCCAGCACCAGCATGGACAACGCAGTGCCCATCTCCTCCTTCATGAAGATGACGCCGGAGGGCTTCAAGATGGCCGGCGTGCTGGTGGCGGTGCTTCCCATCCTGTGCGTATATCCGTTCCTGCAGAAGTATTTCGTAAAAGGAATGTTCACCGGTTCCGTAAAGGGCTGATGCCGGTTTACAGATATCTATGTACCACAATGTTAGTTCCAGTTCAGGAAAGGAGAGTTATGAAAATGAAGAAAAAAACAGGTAAGCTTGTGGCTGTATTCATGGCTGTGGCAATGGCGATGACAGCCTGTGGCGGCAGTGACGGAGGCAGCTCCGAGAGCAGTAAGGATTCCAGCGCTCCGGCAGAGGAGAAGCAGGAAGAGAGCAGCAGCGCCGAGGACGCAGGCTCTGAGGATGCGGGTTCTGAGGACGCAGGTTCCGAAGATACCGGTTCCGGCACAGCAGCCAATGTCCCCGCGTTCGAGGATATCCAGTTCCCGGATGCCCTGCCTGCAAATCCGCCCGTAGCGGACGATGTCAACTATGACTATGACGACATGAGCGTCCATTATGACTTGGTGTTGCAGACCTATTCCTACGGCGAGACCATGCCGGAGAACGACCCTATCAAGAAATGGCTGGAGGAGAAGTACAATGTGACCCTGACGCTGATCACCAGCGCGCAGCAGGACTACAGCACTACCATGTCCACCATGTTCGCCAGCGGGGAGACCCCCGACCTGGTCATGTTCACAGAGAGCGGTACCGCCTTTACCATCGGCGGACAGGGGCTGCTGGTAGATGCCAGGGAGATGTATCCCTACATGCCCCAGACCTGCAAGTTCGTCACCAAGACCATGATCAAAGCTACCACCATGGACAATGGGGAGATTCCCGCGGTGACCAAGTATTCCATTCAGGATTCCGACAGCTGGAACGTGTCCTACCGTCAGGACTGGCTGGACAAATTCGGCATGAGCATCCCTACCACCCAGGAAGAGCTGCTGGCCTATGCCCATGCCTGCACCTATGACGATCCCGACGGCAACGGCCAGGACGACACCTATTTCATCCTGGGGGCAGGCAGCGGCAATAGCCTGCAGATGCTCAACGGCTTCGCGCCTTTCTTCGGAAATCCTGCCTATACCGTAGGCGATGACGGAAAGCTGTCCGTGCCCATGATGAACGGCACCACCCAGAACTTCCTGAAGTTCGTCAACGCCCTCTATACCGACGGCTGCCTTCCGTCCGACTGGTACACCATCCAGTGGGAGGAGGCCAAGTCCTACTGGCTCAACGACAGGCTGGGCGCTGTCCATGCCCCGAATATGATTGGTGAATACAGAGACCATTTCCTCAATGAGGAGAATAAGGACGATTTGGAGCTCTGCAAGAAGCTTGTCAACACATGGGTGTATTCCGACAAGGCTCCCATTGAAGGCGGCAAGGGTTCCGCTGGCGGCAGCATGGGCATGCTGTGGGCGATCCCGAAAAAGAACGTGGAAGGCGATCAGGGCAAGATGCTGCGCATCCTCCACATGCTGGATGCCATGTGCTATGGCGGCGAGGCCTACTTCAACACGGTACAGGGCGGCGGCAACGAGATTTATGCGGCTGACGGCTACGACCAGGATGTCCGTTTCTTCAATGAGGACGGCTGGCAGGTGATCTCCAAGACATCCGAGCATCCTTCCGATGCAGGACAGTATGGCGCCAGCGGACTGGCCCTTGCCCCTTGGCAGAACTTCGGCTTTACCACCAAGTGGATGGCTAACTACGTGAGAGAGGACGGAGACGATGCCAATAAGATTGAGCGCGACAAGATGACTGCGGAGGCCAACGACAAGGCGAACGCGGCGATGGCGGCAATGGACCGCTGGCCGATGGATGCCATGCTGTACTCCACTGCCGGACTGGAGGGGACCGAGATGCTCAGCGAGTTCGTCAACGCCGAGCAGTATAAGTTCATCGTCGGCGAGAGGAGCTTCGACGAGTGGGATGCTTTCGTTCAGGAGTGGCTGGATCAGGGCGGCGCGATCATCGTCCGTTCCGTTGCCGAGCAGCTTGGCTGCGAGCTTCCCGACGGCGTGGAGTAAGGTATTCGTGTAGTCGATATTTTGAGTAGTATCTGATAGATGAAAAGGGCTGCTATAAAGGCAATGAATTTATGGCGGCCCTTTTTCTTTTTGTAAAAGAAGGAGGCGGCAGCGATGAAGGTGCTGGAGGCGAAATGGAGCGCAGGGAAGGACGGGGGCCAGGTCACGTTTGGACAGGTGGCCCTGGAGGAGCCTGTGCAGGGGATACGGGTCTGGTATAAGGCCGCGGACAAGGGCGTCCTGGACATGGACGTGTGGGTGGACGGGACAGTGACGGCGGTGATCGCCATTGCGGGAACGGCCTATTTCAACGAGCTGGAGAGCGTCTGGGCGGAGGTGCCGGAGATTGGGGCGGGGATTCATACCGTCACGTTCTCCTGCGGGGAGAACGGCTATTTCGACCGCTTCGAGCTGACGCGGGAGAGCCCCTGCGCCGGGGCGGATCAGGCGTGCCCCAGGCGGCAGTTCCGGGATACCTGCAACGACCTGCTGGTGGCCACGGACATGCTGGGCAGGAAGCTGCCGGGGCATGAGGAGGTGGGGGATCCCAGGCGCAAGCTGGTGGGCCTGTTCTACTGGACCTGGCGCAACGGCCAGGGCGAAGGCGGCCAGGCGATTCCCCGGAACCTGACTAGGATATTGGAGCAGGCCCCGGAGGCGGAGTTCGACATGGGGCATCCGATTTGGACGGATCATGACCTGGTGCATTGGAACGAGCCCTTCTACGGCTTCTATCGGAATGACGACACATATGTAATCAGGAAGCACGCACAGTACTTTGCCGATGCCGGGGTGGACGTGCTGGTGTTCGACGCCACCAACGGCTCCTGTGTCTGGCGGGACGCCTATATGCCGCTGCTGGAGGGGCTGGACCAGGCCAGGCGGGACGGCATACGTACCCCCCAGGTGGCATTTATGATGAACTTCGCAGCCTGCCCTACCACCCTGGAGATGCTGCGCAGCGTGTACCAGGATCTGTACCGCCCGGGCAGATACCGGGATCTGTGGTTCCTCTGGGAGGGGAAGCCCCTGGTGATGGCCTATCCGGAGTCCATCCCCCAGGAGGGGAAGTCCCCCTATGACACCCAGATCCTGAATGAGATCCGGGCGTTCTTCACCTTCCGCCCGGGCCAGCCCGGCTATGCCACCGGCCCTGAGAGGCCGGATCACTGGGGCTGGCTGGAGACCGCCCCCCAGAACGGCTTCGGGGCCAGGGAGGACGGCAGCTTCGAGATGTGCACGGTGGGCGTGGCCCAGAACGCCAGGGACGGCCGCATCTGCACCCATTTCAACGACAAGGGCACCTACGGCAGGAGCTACACCCATGAGCACGGCCACGAGGGGCTTACGGAGGACTCCTATCTCTATGGCCTGAACGTGCAGGAGCAGTGGGAGCACGCCCTGGAGCTGGATCCGGACTATGTGTTCGTCACCGGCTGGAACGAGTGGCTGATGGGGAAGTTCCCGGGCAAGCCCTGGATCTGGGACGAGGACAGCACCCAGATCGCCTTCGTGGATCAGTACGACAGGGAGCATTCCAGGGACATCGAGCCGGACTGCGACGGCTATCTGGACTCCTATTACCTGCAGCTGTGCGCCAATATCCGCAGGTTCAAGGGGGTGGCCCATGTAGACCGGGACGCGGCGCCCATGGAGCTTGCGCCGGGGGAGATCGAGAAGCTGAAGGAGGCCCGTCCCGCCTATCTGTCCCATGCGGGCACGGAGGCCAGGCGGGACTTCCAGGGCCTGGGGAAGGCCGACCGCTATGTGAACCACAGCGGCAGGAACAACATCGTGGAGGCCCGGGTGGCCTACGGCGGCGGGAAGGTGCATTTCCTGGCAATCTGCCGGGAGGAGATCCTGCCCGCGCCCACAGGGGCGGTCAATCCCATGACGCTGCTCCTGGATACGGACTGCGACAAGGCCACCGGATGGGAGGGGTATGACTTCAAGATCACGAAGGGCGTGCTCTACGGCTGGCGGGACGGTGGGTTCCAGGAGATCGCCGCGGTGGAGGCCGTGCAGAGGGGCAATGCCCTGATGCTCACCGTAGACCGGGAGCTGCTGGGGCTGCCCGGAGAGGGGAAGCCCGCCTTCGAGTTCAAGTGGATCGAC
Organism: uncultured Lachnospiraceae bacterium; assembly: GCA_947068385.1. Lineage (GTDB taxonomy): Bacteria > Bacillota > Clostridia > Lachnospirales > Lachnospiraceae > Acetatifactor. The sequence goes on along the minus strand of CAMTBF010000203.1, from coordinate 473 downwards.
AGCATCGCCCTGGACGACGTGATGAATTTCTACCGGGATGGGGACGCGGCGCCCTTTGGGAGGTTCAATTTCATCTATTGACCATGTGGCGTCCTGGATGCCGGAGCGGGACCAGCGGGGACAGAGGACAACGCAAGACATTGAAAAGGGGAAGGATTTGTGGTAGAATAGGGTCAGCGTTTCAATCTGTTCAATCTGCAGCATGGGGGTAATTTTATCATGAAGTTTCTGGTAAACCGCAAACTGGCAACCCGTATCGGCATCATCACCACTGTCATCACTCTGGCGGGGATGCTGCTTCTATGGCGCACGGTATCCGACAGGGTCTCGGAGATCGTCAAGAACGACATCACCAACCAGATGACGGACGCCGTGGAATCCAGGGCCGCCATCATCAACGATTACGTAGCGTCCGCAGACGAGTACATGACTGCTTTCGCCCTTGGAAGGGAGGTACATGACCTGCTCATGGA
>CAMTBF010000202.1 GCA_947068385.1 uncultured Lachnospiraceae bacterium | reverse complement strand
GGATTCAAGCAAAGGTAAAATTCAGACACATAGAAAGTCGTTCCTATCCCTTGTCCAACCTAGGGATATCTGATATAGTAAAATCAGTGGACAGGAAGCACATCGCGGAAGAAAAGGAGACGACCCATATGAAGATAGGATTCATCGACTATTATCTGGACGAATGGCACGCCAACGAATACCCTCGCATGATCAGGGAGCAGAGCGGCGGCCGGATGGAGGTCTGCTTCGCTTATGGCTATATACCCAGCCCCATAAGCGGCAAGACCTCGGAGGAATGGTGCGGGGAACAGGGAATCGCCCTCTGTGCCACCATAGAGGAAGTGGTGGAGAAGAGCGACGTGCTGGTGGTGCTGTCCCCGGACAACTGCGAGATGCACGAGGAGCTTTCCCGGCTGCCCCTGCAGTCCGGCAAGCGCACCTACATCGACAAGACCTTCGCGCCCACGAAGAAAGCGGCAGAGGCGATCCTCTCCCTGGCGGAAAGCTGCGGCACGCCCTGTTATTCCACCTCCGCTCTGCGCTTTGCGGCGGAGTACCAGCCTCTGCGGGGCAGCAGGATAAACGCGGCGGCCTTTCAGGGCCCCAGCGGCATGGACACCTATGGCGTACACCAGCTAGAGCCCATGGTGATGCTGATGGGAGGGACGGTAAAGCGCGTCATGGCCCTGCGGAAAGGGGAATGGGCACAGTGGCTCCTGGAATGGGAGGACGGCCGCGTCTCGTCCGTGCTCTGTACCGGAGGGGCATCCCCTTTCCTGGCGAACCTGTCCCTGGAGGAGGGCTGCAGGGCCGTGGAGGTGAAATCGGATTTCTTCAAGGTCTTCATCGACAACCTGATCGCGTTCTTCGAGACCGGGGAGATACCAGTGCCCCATGAGGAGACCATCGCCGTCATGGCGGTCAGGGAGGCGGCCCTGAAGGCCCTGGAGCGGACAGGGGAGTGGATTTCGCTATAACAGACGGCTGATAGACGGCATGAAATGGATGCTCCGTCAAATCAGAGACGGCACAGACGGGGCGGCGGCCCATACAAGGCGCCGCCGTCAATGGGAGAGCTATGGAGCGGTATGAGGGACAATGGGGGAAGCGGTATCACTTCGATAATGTATACGATCCATTGCTGGAGCTGTCCAGGGTGAAGCTCCTGCAGGCCGGGGAAATCATTGCCGGCGACGGATATGTGATAGAGGAGCACGAACAGGTCTGTCCGGAAATCAGCTACGTGGTTTCCGGACACTGTGATTTCTACGAGGATGGAAAGGTCTTCCACGCAGCGCAGGGAGACCTGCATGTAGTCGGCCGAGGAGTCCGCCACATGATCGTGGCCGGGGAGCAGGACAACCTGCGCATGGCCTATATCGCTTTCCGGCTCCGGCCCTGTCCCGGCTGGGAGGCGCTGGAGGCCTTCTACCGGAACCCGCCCCGGGAGCTTCGGAACGACCTGCATTTCAGCAGGCTCTTGTTCGAACAGCTTCTGTATGAAATCTACGCCGCCCGGCCCTGTGCCCAGGAGGCCATGGACAGCTGGATCAACCAGATCCTCATCCATGTCTATCGGGTCTTCCACTGTAGGGATGAGGGGGAGGGCCGCAGGATCGTGGAGGAGGCCCGGCTGGAGCGGATAATGGGGCATACGATTTTAAAGACCCTGCGGCATATCGACAGCAATCTGAACCGCATCGGGAGCATCTCCCAAATCGCGGAGGAGCTGAAATACAATCCCGCCTACCTGTCCAGGATCTTCCGGGAGAGGACAGGCATGACCATGCAGCGCTACATCGCGGAGAAGAAGGTGGAGGCGGCCAAGGCCCTGCTGGAGGAAGGGGTAAGCGTGAGCGAAGCCGCGGTCCGCCTGGGCTATGGGTCTTCCCAGAGCTTCTACAAGATGTTCTCCCGCTGCGAGGGCTGCGCGCCCACCCAGTATTTGAGGAGGAAGAGGGAAACGGATGTACAGAGTGATACTGATTGACGACGAGCCCTGGGCGCTCTATGCGCTGGAGCACGGCATCGGCTGGAAGGAAAAGGGTTATAGCGTCGTGGCCACCGCGGAGAACGGGGAGGACGGGCTGAAGCTCATTGAGGAATGGAAGCCGGACGTGGTGTTCACGGACGTGCGGATGGACGACATGTCGGGGCTTGAACTGCTGCGGGAGGCCAGGGAGCGGGGCATCGGCGCGGAGTTCGTGATCGTCAGCGCCTACGGGGAGTTCTCCTATGCCCAGGAGGCCATCCGCTACCACAGCTTCGACTACATCGTAAAGCCGGTGGAGACGGCGGAGGGCAACAGGCTGCTGGAGCGCATGGCCGCCCATCTGGAGCGGAAGCGGTACATGGCGGAGCAGGTCAGGCTGGTGGTCCCCGCCGGGGAGCGGAAGGACTACGAGGTGCTGAACCAGAATTTCATGGAGCTGCTCCATTACGTGGAGGGGCATTTCCGGGAGGAGCTGACACTGGAGCGTCTGTCGGAGCGCTATTTCCTGAATGCTTCCTACGTCTGCGTCCTGTTCAAGCGGGCCACGGGAGAGACCTTTCTGGGGTATCTCAACACCCTGCGCATGCGGGAGGCCCACAGGCTCCTGCTGACCACGGACGATTCCCTGGCGAAGGTGGCGGAGACGGCGGGCTATCGGGACTACTATTATTTCAGCAGGGCCTTCAAGAAGAGGTTCGGCATTTCGCCCCGCCAGTGCAGGCTGGAGGGGAGGAGGACGGATGGGGAAGAGATATAGGATCACCAGCAGGATCATCGGAATCGTGGCAGCGGCGCTGCTTCTGGAGATGGGCATGATGGTGCTCTTCTTTCTGCAGTATCGGCTAACCGTGAAGAATGAGACGGAAAAATCATACAGGAACCTTGCGGGCCAGATCATCGAGCAGTTCTGCGCCACGAAGCAGGAGGTGGAGGACATCGCCCTGGGGCTTTCCTATCGGGACATGGTGCAGGACTACCTCTCTGAGGAGAGCAAAAGGAAGAAATTCCAGATGCTGCCCTATCTGCGGGAAAACCTCGAGTATGTCATCTCCGCCAACGGGGACATCGTGAACATCAGGATTCTGAACGCCGCCGGAGAATGCGTGGCCAGCGGCAGCAATTCCGTATTCCCCGACATGTTCCGGATGGAGCGGAGCGCTTTGGCCCTCATGGAGGAAAAGGAGAGCGGGGGCAGGTTTACGGAAATCTATTACTACAGGCCAGACGATATGCCCTACTTCGCCTATCTGCTGCCGGTCTATGCCTCCGATGAAAAAAGGGGGATTGCCGCGCCCATCGGGGCCTGCTGCGTGATCTGCAGCCTGGAAAGCCTTCAGCGCAGCATTGAGATCGTCCCCGTGCAGGACGGGGCCAGCTTCCTGCTCCTGGACAGCGGCAACCGGATACTGGCCTCCAGCGACGGAATCCAGGCGGGCACGGTGCTGCAGGACATGGCGGACATAGGCCCTGTCCCGGCACAGGAGAATGAGGTGGTCTATCGGCGCAGAGGAGGTCTCTCCCAGTTCATCCTGGTGTCGGAGGAGGGGCTGACGTTATTGTACTCCATTCCGGACGCCGTGCTGACATCCGGCATTCCTGCCATTCTGCAGATACTGCTGTGCGTCATTCTGGCGGCTTCCGTGGTCATAGCGATCGTCACGGCCACTTTGCTCCGCAACATCACCCATCCCATCACCGTGATGGTGGAGGAGATGCGCAAAGTCCCGCCAAGGGAGGAGCAGCACAGGCTCAGCATCGTGGCCAACAATGAAATCGGCATGATCTCCGCAGAGATCAACAGCATGCTGGAGCGCATGGAGGCCCTGAACGATGACAGGATACGCGCGGCAAAGGAGCTGGCGGAGGCCAGGCTGCTCCAGAACCAGGCGGAGCTGTCTTTCCTGCGCAGCCAGATCAATCCCCATTTCCTCTACAATTCCCTGGAATGCATCCGCGGCATGGCCCTGGCCTGCCACGCCGAGGAGATCGAGAGCATGACCATCTCCCTGTCCAGGCTCTACCGCTACGCCCTGTCCTTCAATGCCATGGTCAGCTTAAAGGAAGAGCTGCGCTGCGTCATGGAGTACTGCAACATCATGTCCCTGCGCTTTCGGAAGAACTACACGCTGCTGGTGGAGGTGCCGGAACCCCTGTTGGGGGTACAGGTCATGCCCATGCTGCTGCAGCCTATCGTAGAAAATGCCTTCAAGCACGGCTTCAAGGGCAGACGGGGCAGCCAGATCAAGGTGGCGGCCAGGGAGGAGGACGGGTTCCTGCGCCTGTCAGTGTCGGACGACGGCAGGGGCATGGAGCCCCGGCTTCTGGAGCAGCTGAATGAAACGCTATGCGGAGAAATAGAAGACGCCCTGCCGGACAGAGAGGATACAGGCGAGGCTTCCCGGAGCAGCGTAGGATTGCGGAACATCCAGAAGAGGATTCGGATGCAGTACGGCAGGGACTGCGGCCTGAAGGTGGAAGCCAATGCGGAAGGGGGCCTCACGGTCACGGCCACAATCCTGAAGCATTGAAAGTTCGAAAGTCAGTGCAAAAAATACAACAGCCAGTCCATTTTTTCCCCGCTCTTCCCATGCTATGATAGGGTAAACATAGCGAGGGAGGGGCGGGGATGAAGCATTCTAAGATAGGTTCTAAGACGGATTTCCGGAAACTGGGGAGAGAGATTGCCAGGAATAAATACATCTATCTGATCATGTCCTTTGGAATCTTTTATCTGATTCTTTTTTCCTATGTGCCCATGAGGGGCCTTCTGCTGGCCTTTAAGGACTATAAAGTGAGGCGGGGGATTATGGGGAGCCCCTGGGTGGGATTTGCGCATTTCGAGCGGCTGTTCCGGGAGGCGGATTTCAGGCGGGCTTTCGTCAATACCCTGCAGATCAGCTTCGGGCGCATCCTGTTCCAGTTCCCGTTTCCGATCCTCATCGCCATTTTGGTCAATGAGCTGCGGGGCGGAAAGGGGAAGAAGGCCCTGCAGACGATCTATACCTTTCCCCATTTCCTGTCCTGGGTCATCGTGGCGGTGGTGGTGGGGAATGTGTTCGAATCCGATGGTGCCGCGAACCAGCTGATACAGCTCTTCGGCGGGGAGCCGCGGCTGTTTTTGGCGGACAAGACGCTGTTTCGGCCGCTTCTGTATTTCACGGATGTATGGAAGGAGTCGGGATGGTCCAGCATCATCTACCTGTCGGCCATCTCCGCCATCAGCGGCGAGCTGTACGAAGCCGCTGCCGTGGACGGGGCCAACCGGCTCCAGCGCATCGTGCATATCACTTTGCCGGGCATCCGGTCTACCGTGGTGGTCATGCTGCTATTGGCGGTGGGAGGCGTGATGAACGGCGGCTTCGACCAGATCTTCAATATGAGCAATCCAACTGTGCAGAAGGTCAGTGACATCATAGATACTTATATCTACCGGATAACGTTTACCCAGGCTACGGATTTCGGGTTCAGTACAGCGGTGGGGCTGTTCAAGTCGGTCATCAACTTCGTCCTGCTGGTGAGCTTCGACTTTGTGGCCCGGAAGTTTGAGGGCAGGGGAATCATGGAGTAGGGAAAGGGGGAGGATAAGCGGTGAGAGGAAAGCAGGGAAGCGGAAAAAGAGGAACCACCAGGAGGCGAATCAAGCCGTCCACAGTGCTGATAGCGGCGATATTGGGAATCTGGGGGCTGATGATTCTTTACCCCTTTTACAATGTGGTCATTGTCTCCTTCATGACCGAAAAGGAATATGTGCGCACAGCATTTGTGCTATTCCCCAAGGAATTGACGCTGGATGCTTATATGCGTGTCTTTTCAAACGCAAGGATATGGAGCGGCTACCGCTCGACTTTGCTCATCGTGGCATTAGGTGTCCCCTTCAATCTCTTCCTGACGGTGACGCTGGCCTATGCGCTTTCCAAAAAGAGTTTCCCCGGGAAAAGGTTCTTCAATTTTCTGGTGGTCTTCACCATGTATTTCAGCGGCGGGGTGATTCCCCTGTACTTGCTGGTGAAAGATTTGGGACTGATGGGCAGCCTGGCCTCGGTAATCGTGACCTATGGGGTAAGCGTATACTATATGATTATCATCAAAAATTACTTTCTGGGGATTCCGGATAGTCTGCGAGAGGCCGCACAGATAGACGGAGCGAACGATTTGGTGATCATGCTGCGGATTTACCTTCCCATGTCCACGCCAGTGCTGGCCACCTTCCTGCTGTTCTTCCTGGTGGACAGATGGAATAGCTGGTACGAAGGGATGCTCTATCTGACGGATGCGAAGAAATGGCCGTTGCAGCTGGTACTGCGGGAAATCGTGGCGACTTCACAGAAGACGGAACCGGGGATGGCGATGGGGCTTCTGGCCAAAAGGGAGAATTTTGGCATGGGTATCAAGATGGCATCGGTAGTGGTCACGATGGCGCCTATCATGGTGGCATTCCCGTTTCTGCAAAAGTATTTCATGAGAGGCATGACCATGGGAGCGGTAAAAGAGTGAGCGCTGGCAATTGCCCTGCCATAGGGCGGGCATTGTCCCTTGCGGCATCCTGCGGACGCGGTGACAGTCCTGTGCGGACGTGGAAGCCTGCTGGGAATCATAGAGAAAAGGAGAGAGAGCATGAAGAGGAGAACAGCAGCAATGTTTTTGGGAGCCTTGATATGCCTGTCATCCCTGACGGGATGCGGCGATGCAGGACAGAAGGAGAGCAGTGAGGAGTCCGGACAGCCCAAACAGGATTCTTTGGCGGAAGAAAGGAGAAGATGATGTTCACAGTATCGATACAGGCGCTGGCTGCCTCCTCC
>CAMTBF010000201.1 GCA_947068385.1 uncultured Lachnospiraceae bacterium | reverse complement strand
TGTGCAGCCTGGAGCGGGGGATTTCCCTGTCGGTGCGCAATGACGCGGCGTTCATTCTGGATATGAACCTAAGCATATATGAGCATGAATCCACTATTTGCCCCAATATGCCCCTGCGGGCGCTGATTTACGTGACAAATATTCTGGAGCAGTGGGTTAAGAAGAAAAACATTTACGGGAGGAAGCTGGTGAAAATCCCGACACCCCGGTTTGCGGTGTTCTACAACGGGGTGGAGGAACAGCCGGAGCAGTACCAGCTAAAGCTGTCAGACGCGTATGCAAGCATGGTGGAGGAGCCGGAGCTTGAGCTCACCTGCACCGTATATAATATCAATTCGGGAAAGAACCAGGAGCTGCTGTCGGAATGCCCGGTTTTAGAGCAGTACATGGTATTTGTAAGATATGTGCGGGAGGGGCTTGAAATGTATCCGGAGAAGGATTTGGCGAAAGCGATAGACGGAGCCATAGACCGTTGCATAGAGGAGGGCGTGCTGCGGGAATTTCTGATGAAGCGCCGCGAGGAGGTGACAAAGGTGACGCAACTGGACTACACATTTGACAGGCGTATAGAGCTTGAACGGGAAGATGCGCGGGAAGAAGCCCTTGCGGAGGAGCGCGTCAATACGGAACGCGAAAGAAAGGCGAAGGAAGAGGAACGGCAGGCAAAGGAAAGGGAAAGACAGGCAAAGGAAAGGGAGCGGCAGGCAAAGGAAAGGGAGCGGCAACGGGCGGAACTGGCAGAGACAGAAGTACAGAAGCTCCGTGCAGAGCTGGAGCAATATAAACGGCGGTTTCCGGAGGCATAGAAGTCTCCGTCCCCGTCTTTCCGGAAACTTCCCCTCACAGGAATCCCACACCAGGGAAAAGCGCCGGCAGCCTATGAACGGCTGCCGGTAATCTCTATCAGTTTGCCGCAAACCTCAGCAGCACTTTGAACAAATCCCCATCGATAGTAATCTCCATCCGTCCCCCCTGGAGCTCCACCAGGCTCTTCGCGATGGACAGCCCCAGGCCGTTCCCCTCCATATGCCGGGACTTGTCGCCCCGCACGAACCGCTCCTCCAGCTCCTCCACGGAGATGTCCAGCGGGTACTTGGACATGTTCCGGAAGATGATCGTCACATTCCCTTCCCGCTGCTCCACGCTCAGGTAGACCCTGGAATTCTCCTGCGCGTATTTGCAGATATTGTTCAACAGGTTATCGAACACCCGCCACAGATGCCTGCCGTCCGCCATGATGGGCGCTATCTCCTCCGGCTGGCGCGTGATCAGATCCAACTGCTTCTCCTCCATCCTCTGCTGGTACTCCCCCACCGCCTGTGAGAGGAGCACCCCCACCTCGCAGGGCTCCAGGTTCACCTCCAGGTTCCCCGTGGTGGCCTTGGAGGCCTCCAGCAAGTCCTCCAGCAGCTTCTTCAGCCGCCTGGACTGGCGCAGCAGCACCTCCGCGTATTCCGCGACTCTGGACATGTCCGGGCCGGGGCTGCCCGCTTCTTCCCCATCGAGTCCTGTGTCCGCACCGCCTCCGGACAGCGCCTCCTCACCTGAACCATGCTGCCCGCCCCCCGCGGTCTCCTCGCAGATCAGGTCCGCATAATTGATGATGGAAGTCAGCGGTGTCTTCAAATCATGGGACACATTGGTAATCAGCTCCGTCTTCAGGCGCTCGCTGCGCATGCGCTCCGCCACTGCCTTGGAGATTCCCTGGCCCAGGCTGTTGAGGTTCTCCCCATGCTCCTGAAAGCTCCAGACCAGCCGGGAGGTGTCCACCTTGTAGTCCGCCTCTCCCTCCGCCAGCGCGCGCCCCGCAACCAAAAGCTTCCTGCAGGCCAGCGCGATATATATAACCACCGCGAACACAGCTACCTTTTCCATGCACCAGAGCAGGATGCTCAACTCCTCTGCCCTGCTGAGGAACAACAGGATGCCGAGGAATTCCATGATGCACAGCCCCAGATAGGCCGTCGCCACCGTCATCACCAGCGGGAGATCCCGCAGCATCGCCGCAGCCCCTCTCCCCAGGAAACGGCAAATCCTCCATAACCCCCGCAGCGCCATATAAATCAGGCTGTAGCGGAAACAGTTCCCCCGCTTCAGGCGCGTGGCGAACTCCATACAGTACAGCGTCCCCCACACCGCCAGCACCGCTCCCACGCAGGTCAGCACCACGATTTCCGCTACCGTGCCCGTGCTCCATATCATGTTCAGCCCCAGAGCGCACACCACAAGCGCCACACAGCCAAACAGGAAGGTCAGCACGTCAAAGGGAATCGTTGCCAGCACCCCCGGCACGATGCCCTCCCTTCCGTTACGATGCCCCGCGCCGCACATCAAAAAGACGAACATAAGGATGCAAAGGAGGATGCCCGTTGCAGCTATCCCAATCAGCGCAAATCTGGCTTCATAGACCATCTTCACTTTCTCAGCCAGCCTGCTGAAATTGTCCTCTATGGGAAAGTCCGGATCCACATAGGCCCTGAACAGATACTCCTCGTCCGAATCCAGCAGGGCACCGTCGTCCGCGAAAACTTCCACACCCTCCTGGAACTCAAACACCGTAAATATCTCCGTTATATATTTCGTCTCATAACCGTCCCAGGTACTCCAGAGAACCGTTTCCTCGCCTCTCCCGTCTCCCCTATTCTCACGAACCAGCTCCAAATCCACATTCCGATCCCTGCAATAGGCCTCCGCCTCTCTGATATCCCCGGATTCGATATATCCAATCGCCTCATAAATAGCGGAGATGCTAGAACCGCGAAGCTGCCTTGCCAGCACCTCCTCCAGGCTCCCCTCATAAAACCCTTCCGTGCCGACGAAAATACACCCCAATAATCCCAGAATCCCCACAATCCCGGATGCCCCCAAAAGAATAAAAGCCACAATCTTAGCCCAGAGAGCCCCCGTCAACCGGTACTTATCCTGCCGGTACCTGTCCTGCCTGCCGCTGTTATTCTTGCGTCTATTCTTCTCCTCTGTACCGTCTCCCGTATCCGCCTCGGTCACAGCCAAATCCTCAATCCACTCCATCTCCTCCGCTGCACCATCCCGAAAATCCCGCTCCTCCATAACAATCCTCCTCGCTAATACTTCTTCTCGCATTTCTCGCATTTATAACCCTGCCCCCACACCACCTTTAAGTACCGCGGCTCCGCCGGATTGATCTCCAGCTTCTCCCGGATATGCCGGATATGCACCGCCACCGTGTTCTCGCTGCCGTAGGGCAGGTCGTTCCATATCTTCTGATAGATCTCCTTGGGCGAGAACACCTTCCCCGGATGCTGCATCAGGAGCTTCAGGATTTCGTACTCCGTGGGCGTCAGCGCCACCTCTTCCCCGTCCAGCAGCACCTTCTTCTCCGTGTCGTCCAGCTCGATGCCCCCGCAGCGCAGCACCTCCTGACGCACATTCCCGGCGCCAAGCTGCATGTACCTGCGAAGCTGTGACCGCACCCTGGCGGACACCTCCACCGGGTTGAAGGGCTTGGTGATATAGTCGTCCGCCCCCACCGTCAGCCCCAGGATCTTGTCCGCGTCCTCGGACTTGGCCGTCAGCAGGATTACAGGCACATTGCTCCTCTCCCGGATCTTCACCATGGCCTCGATGCCGTCCATCTGCGGCATCATGATGTCCATCAGCACCAGATGGATGTCCTGCTCCTCCACGACCTTCAGCGCCTCCCTGCCGTCAAAGGCCTCGAACAGCTTATAGTTGGCGTCATTCAGATAAATCTTCAGCGCGTTCACGATATCCCGCTCATCGTCACAGATCAAAATGTTGTACATAGCCCCATGCCCTTCCCTCAATAGATACTTCACGCCAGTAAAACTTGCCGCGAGTCCCGACTGCAGACCGCCAGCCGGCTGCTTTTCGGGTTGCATTACTGTAAATTCTGGCGGTCTGCAGTATGAAAATCATGATTGTCATAAATCCATTCTATCAAAACAGCGATTAACAAAAAACAGGGGAATTGTTTAAGATTTCTTTAAGAGAAAGAACAGAACCGACTCCCCCGGGATTTCCAAGCCATCCCAGAGAAGCCGGTAGATCAGTGGCAGGATCTGCCCCATGCATCAAAACACCCTTCAGTCTTCCTTCCCAAAAGTCCGGCGCTTCAGCTCCTCTAAGGCCTCCCGGAACCTGACGGAGGTCATCCCCGGGTTGGAGCGGACCATATCCCGCTGGAAGAAATCCCGCAGCCTCCCGAGCCGCTTCCTGTCCTCCAGGTTGATGGCATACTTTGTGCGCAGATCCAGGATTTCCTCTCCCATGTCCTTCTTCTGCTCTTTCCCCCATGTGGGAATCAGGGCCTTGAGCTGCTCCAGCCTGCGCTCGATGCCGGCCTTGATGTCCTCTATGTGCATGGACATGGTCTCGGCCCATTCCTCCTTGGCCACACTGGCGCTCTCAGCCAGGGCAGCCTTGTAGTTTTCCATCTCCTGGCCTGTCAGCGCGATGACCACGTCCAGGCGCTTCTGGATATGCACCATCTCCTCCTTCACCTTCTCCATCTTCACCAGCACGTCCCGCAGATCGATGGCCGCCTTGAAGGACAGCGCGAAGTCCGCCGCGATATATACGGTCAGGATGCCTGTAACCGCTTTCAGCGTGGTGTCCGGTATGGAGAGGGCGAAGCGCTCTACCGGCACATGGACCACCTCTGTCATCAGGATGGTGAGAAAGCCCCAGGCCAGCGAGGTGCCCAGACAGATATGCCCCTGGAAATTGAACCTGTTCTTGGAATAGTCCCAGTACCGCACCTTGAACAGCGCCTCCATGGTGACGCCGGTGACATATTCCAGCACCGTGGCACCGATGCAGCCCGCCACGTAGACCATGACGATATTGTCCTGAAAGGGCATGGACACCACCAGCATCATGATGCCCCCGCTTCCGTACAGCGGCAGGAAAGGCCCTCTCATAAAGCCCCGGTTGGTCAGCTTCCTGGTCCTCACGGATACGTAGGCGGATTCGATGCACCACCCCACGAAGCAGTAGAAATAGAAAAAGAACAGCCATTGCACAATCGTATATGAATACATAAACGCTCCTCACATCATCGGTATACCGCTATGTCCACCGCCAGCTTCCCCTTCCTGGTCTCCCTGGGCTCGCCGGTCAAAGTGAATTTCCCATAGCCCCTGGCGTTCACGGTCTCCCCGCTCCTTAGCTGCCTGGAATTGTTCTCGCACAGGCGGCCGTCCACATACACCTTTCCCGCCCGGAACAGCTCCAGGCTCTTCTCCCGGGACAGGTTATAGACCTTCGCCAGCACCGCGTCCGCCCGGAAGGACTGCACCTGGATGCTGACGGATCGGGGCTCCTCTGGGGGGATGTCCGCCGGGCCTTCCGTCAGGCTGCACTTTACATGGGTGTGCCGCACCTGGCTTAAGTTCTCGCAGATGAAGCCCGCGATGGAGTCCAGGCAGAACAGATAGGCCTGCCTCTCCCCCACCTTGATGTCGCCGATGGTGCTGCGCTCTATCCCTAAGTTCATCAGGGCCCCCAGGAAGTCCCTGTGGGACAGGTCGTCCGCGAACTTCTGGGCCAGGGGCCGTATGTGGACGCAGACGATGGGGAACGGCACCTCGTACCCCAGCTCCTCCGGGCTCCCGAAGCGCACGACCACCCTGTCCGCCGCCTGGCAGCCGCCCTCCAGCCTGTATCCGGCATGGGACAGCTTCCCCGCCTCCTGCCAGAAGATATCCTGCTCGCTCAGGCCCAGGAAGCCCGTGAAGGTATAGATGCCCTGCTGAAAGGACTTCTCTGCCAGGTCGCGGAACCGGTTCCTCAATTGATGAATTTCCTTCTCGTCCGAATGCTTTCTTTCCATCTGCCCTGCTCTCTACGTCCTCAGGAGAAGCTGATGACCGTCTCCTTGGGAGCCTTGGTCTTCTCCACTGCCACCGCGTGGAGGATAGGGCCTTCGCCCTTGTAGTCCTCCCAATATTCCTTCGCCACCGTAGCCGTCACCTTCACCCACTCCTTCTGCTTCAAGGCCCCCGCCCCGGGGAACTTACAGGCATAGCCCAGAAACGACATGTCGTCCGCGCAGCAGGTCATGGCCAGGCGGCCCGGCACGAAATACCCCTCGGGGAAGTTCTCCGGCTTCAGCACCATGGCCACGAACTGGAGCTTCTTGCCCACGTACCGCTCCAGATGGTCCATGGAATCCAGGTACCAGATGCCATAGCCCTGGTTGTCCAGCACGATGGTCTCCTGGTTCAGGTCGTAGGGCAGGTCCTCCTCGAAGATCTCGTCGATCTCCCCCTGGGCGTCCTCGAAGATCACGTCTGCGGAGGGGTTCACCGCCTTGATGTTCCTCTTGTAGGAATTCAACTGGTCGCGCACGGTGTCGCAGCGGTTGAAGATGATCATCTCCGATTTCCGGATCATCTCCGCCAGGAGAGAACGCATGTTCGTATAGTACATGGGGAAGGTGGAGCCGTCGATCATGGTAATCTGCTGCTCTGTCTTCCAGTACCAGGGAAGCTTCACGTTCTTGAAGTTCCACATGCCGTTGAATTCGATGACGATGCGTTCCGGCTTGTGGAGCTTCTCTAAGTCCGTCAGATGGGCCGGGTTGAAATCCTCCTCGTCCTCGATCAGCTCCACCTCTGTGCGGCTCTTCTTTAGAAGGGCGGGGTCGTATTCGTTCTCCCCCTCCTCGCAGAGGATCAGCAGGGTCTTCCCCTTGATCTGGAAATAATTCTGCGCCAGCGTGAAGGAGATGAACTCCGTCTTGCCGCTCTCCAAAAATCCGTTGATCATATATACAGGCTTCATCTTCGCTCCCATCTGCCC
>CAMTBF010000200.1 GCA_947068385.1 uncultured Lachnospiraceae bacterium | reverse complement strand
TTGTCAAAATCAAAAATACTGGAAAACCCAAATCCGCCGCCACAGAAATCACGCCAATCGAAGCCATGAGGATCCTGAAGAACGTATCCACGCACTGTTATATGCTGGAATCCGCACAGGCAAACGAGACCTGGGGGCGCTATACCTTCCTGGGCTTCGACCCGAAGCTGGAAGTCACCTGCCTGAACGGCATGATGCGCATGGGGACACTGGAGGTGCGCACGGACAGCCCTTCCCGGTATCTGCGCCAGATACTGGCCAGCCACAAAAGCCCCCGCTTCGACTACCTTCCGCCCTTTACAGGCGGGCTGGTGGGGTATTTCTCCTATGAATACTTCGGGTACAGCGAGCCCTCCGTCAGATGCGCCGCGGCGGATACCGAGCGCTTCAAGGATGTGGACCTGATGCTCTTTGACAAGGTCATCGCCTTCGACCATCTGCGGCAGAAGATCGTCCTCATAGCCAATATGCCCCTGGACGAGCCGGAGACAGGCTACTACAAGGCAGTCCTGGAATTGAGGCAGCTCATGGAGCTTTTGAAGAACGGCGAGAAGAGGGAGGAGCCTGGGGGGAGGCTGCTGGGGGAGGTCACCCCGCTTTTCAATAGAGAGCAGTTCTGCGCCATGGTGGAACAGGCAAAGCGGCATATCCGGGAGGGCGACATCTTCCAGATCGTGCTTTCCAACCGCCTGAGCGCCCCTTTTGAGGGGAGCCTCTTCCACACCTACCGGATGTTGCGCACCATCAATCCCTCCCCCTACATGTTCTATTTCGCCGGGACCGACGTGGAGGTGGCCGGGGCCTCCCCCGAAACCCTGGTCAAGCTGGAGGACGGCGTGCTGCATACCTTCCCCCTGGCCGGAACCAGGCCCAGGGGCAGGACCCCCGCGGAGGACCAGGCCCTGGAAGCCGAGCTGCTGGCAGACGGAAAGGAGCTGGCCGAACACAACATGCTGGTGGACTTAGGCCGCAACGACCTGGGCAAGATCAGCCGCTTCGGCTCCGTGCAGGTGGAGAAGCTCCACTCCATCGAGCGCTTCTCCCATGTGATGCACATCGGCTCCACTGTCCGGGGGGAAATCCGGGAAGAGTTCGATGCGCTGGATGCCATCGAAGCGGTGCTGCCCGCGGGAACCCTTTCCGGCGCGCCGAAGATCCGGGCCTGCCAGCTCATCGGGGAGCTGGAGGACAATAAGAGGGGCATCTACGGCGGGGCCATCGGATACATCGACTTTACGGGAAACATGGACACCTGCATCGCCATCCGCATCGCCTACAAGAAGAACGGCAAGGTGTTCGTCAGGAGCGGCGCCGGAATCGTAGCCGACTCCGTTCCCGAGAAAGAGTTCGAAGAGTGCCTGAACAAAGCCAAGTCTTCGCTCAAGGCCCTGGAGCTTGCACAGGAGGATGGCATTTGACCGGTATGCGCGGCAGAGCGCACAGAGAGGTGGAAGCATGATTTTGCTCATCGACAATTATGATAGTTTTTCATACAACCTTTATCAGCTGATTGGAGAAATCGACCCTGACATCAGGGTCATCCGCAATGACGAGATGACGGTGGAGGAAATCCGGGGGCTGAAGCCCGGACGCATCATCCTCTCGCCAGGGCCTGGGCGGCCCGAGGAGGCCGGGGTGACAGTGGAGGCGGCCAGGACGCTGGGAAAAGATATCCCCACCCTGGGCGTCTGCCTGGGGCACCAGGCCATATGCGCGGCCTTCGGCGCCACCGTCACCTATGCAAAGGCGCTGATGCACGGCAAGCAGTCGGAGGTCAGCTTCAGCCCCGAATGCCCGCTCTTCAGAGGCTGCCCCCGGACGGCCCTGGTGGCCCGGTATCATTCCCTTGCGGCAGCTCCCGACACGATTCCCCAGGAGCTGACGGTCACTGCCGTCACCGCAAACGGGGAGGTGATGGCGGTACAGCACAAGGAGTACCCCATCTACGGCGTGCAGTTCCACCCGGAGTCCATCATGACGCCGGACGGAAAGCAGATGCTGCGGAATTTCATAAAGTCCTGCTAGGAACTATCAAAACCGCTTGAAACAGCATCTGCCCGGACTGTGTCTGGAATCTTACGGACGCATCCCGGCGGCCGGAGGATTTCCGCCTGTACCTGGTGCCGGATAGGCAGATGCAAAATATTCATAAGGAGAGAGGAAACTATGATCAAAGAAGCAATCGTAAAAATCGTAAACAAGGAAGACCTGACCTATGACGAGGCCTATGCCGTGATGAACGAAATCATGAGCGGGCAGACCAGCGCCACCCAGAACGCCGCCTTTCTCGCGGCCCTGTCCACCAAAAGCGCCAGGGCCGAGACCACGGACGAAATCGCGGGCTGCGCCGCTGCCATGCGGGCACACGCCACAAGGGTGGAGACCGACATGGAGCTGTTCGAGATCGTAGGCACGGGCGGCGACAATGCCCACAGCTTCAATATCTCCACCACCTCCGCGCTGGTGGCCGCGGCAGGGGGCGTGAAAGTGGCCAAGCACGGAAACCGGGCGGCCTCCTCCCAGTGCGGGACGGCGGACTGCCTGGAGGCCCTGGGCGTGAACATCCAGCAGAGCCCCGCCAGGTGCGTGGAGCTTTTGAAAGAAGCGGGCATGTGCTTCTTCTTCGCCCAGAAATACCACAGCTCCATGAAATACGTGGGCCCCATCCGCAAGGAGCTGGGGTTCCGCACCGTGTTCAATATCCTGGGCCCCCTGACCAATCCGGGGCTCCCTTCCATGCAGCTTCTGGGGGTGTATGACGAATACCTCATCGAGCCCCTGGCCCAGGTGCTGATCAATCTGGGCATCCGGCGGGGCATGGTGGTGTACGGCCAGGATAAGCTGGACGAAATCTCCATGAGCGCCCCCACGAAAGTCTGCGAGATTCGGGACGGGTGGTTCAAATCCTACCGCATCGCGCCGGAGGACTTCGGATTTGTGCGCTGCGCAAAGGAGGAATTGAGGGGCGGCACCCCGGAGGAGAATGCCAGGATTACCCTGGACATCCTGAACGGCGTGAGGGGGCCTAAGAGGGACGCCGTCCTGATGAACGCGGGCGCGGCGCTGTATATCGGGGGCAAGGCCTGCAGCATGCAGGAGGGCATCGCCCTGGCAGCCGAACTCATCGACTCCGGCAGGGCCCTGGAGACCCTGCATAAGCTGATTGAGGTCAGCAACCGCCCGGAATAGTGTGAGAAGAAGTTCTAGGAGGTATAGACATGACGATTTTGGAACAACTAGCCGACCACGCCAGGGAAAGGGTAGCAAATGCCCGGGAGAAGATGCCTCTGGATGAAATCAGAGCACAGGCCCTGGCGATGGCGCTTCCGGACAGCGGCGACAGCTTTGCTTTTGAAAAGGCACTGAGAAAGCCTGGCATCTCTTTCATATGCGAGTGCAAAAAGGCATCCCCCTCCAAAGGCCTCATCGCTCCTGATTTCCCCTATCTGCAAATTGCGCGGGAATACGAGGCGGCGGGGGCGGACTGCATCTCCGTGCTTACCGAGCCGAAATGGTTCCTGGGCAGCGACATCTATCTGCGGGAAATCGCGGACACTGTCACGATTCCCTGCCTGCGCAAGGATTTTACGGTGGACGAGTACATGATTTATGAGGCAAAAACCCTGGGGGCATCTGCGGTGCTGCTAATCTGCTCCTTGCTGGACGAGGCTCGGATCGCCAAGTATTTGGACATCTGCCACAGGCTGGGCCTGTCCGCCCTGGTGGAGGCCCACGATGGAGCCGAGGTGAAATCGGCCCTGAGCGCGGGCGCGCGAATCATCGGGGTCAACAACCGCAACCTGAAAGACTTTTCCGTGGATACGGACAACAGCAGGAAGCTGCGGGAGCTGATTCCCCCCAACATACTGTTCGTCTCCGAAAGCGGCGTAAGCTGCCCGGAGGACGTGGCAAAGCTGCAGGGGATTGGCGCGGACGCGGTGCTGGTCGGAGAGACGCTGATGCGCGCGGCGGACAAAAAAGCCAGGCTCCGGGAACTGCGGGGTGGCCTATGAACGGGATGAGGCCCACCAAAATCAAGTTCTGCGGCCTCTCCCGCCCCTGCGACATCCGGGCCGCCAACGCATTAAAGCCCGAATACATCGGCTTCGTGTTCGCGCCGGGAAGCAGGCGGTACGTCACCCCCGAGCAGGCCGCCTCCCTGAAGCGGCTGCTGAATCCAGGCATCCGGGCGGTAGGCGTATTCGTGGACAAGAAACCCGAAGCCGTGGCAGACCTGCTGAACAGAGGCATCATCCATCTGGCCCAGCTCCATGGCAGCGAGGACGAAGCCTATATAGAGCGGCTCCGGGCACTTACGGATAAACCAATCATCAAAGCCTGCCGCGTGGTAACCGCAGACGATGTGGCAGCCGCGGTTCAAAGCACGGCAGACTATATCCTGTTCGATTCCGGGGCGGGGACGGGCACGGCATTCGACTGGAGCCTGATACAGGATGTCCCCAGGCCCTATTTCCTGGCGGGAGGGCTTTCCCCGGACAATGCGGCCCAGGCGGTAAAATACCTGAACCCCTATGCCCTGGACGTAAGCTCCGGCATAGAGACAGACGGCGTGAAAGACGAGGACAAAATGAAAGCCTTCGCCGCCGCTGTAAGAAAAGACAACATGACAGTCTGCAATGCCACTGTCAGAAAGGAAGATAGTTATGACTAATCCAAACGGACGCTTCGGCACCCACGGCGGGCAATACATCCCTGAGACCTTGATGAACGCCGTAATCGAGCTGGAGGAAGCGTACAACCACTACAAAAACGACCCGGAATTCAACCGGGAGCTCACCGAGCTGTTCAACGAATACGCAGGCAGGCCCTCACGGCTGACCTTTGCCGGAAAGATGACGAAAGACCTGGGCGGCGCGAAAATCTACCTCAAGCGGGAGGACTTAAACCACACCGGCTCCCATAAAATCAACAATGTGCTGGGCCAGGCGCTGCTGGCCAAAAAGATGGGCAAGACAAGGCTGATAGCCGAAACCGGGGCAGGCCAGCACGGCGTGGCCACTGCCACCGCTGCCGCCCTCATGGGCATGGAATGCGTGGTGTTCATGGGCGAGGAGGATACCCTCCGCCAGGCCCTCAATGTATACCGCATGCGGCTCCTGGGCGCAAAGGTGGTCTCCGTGAAGACAGGCACGGCCACCCTGAAAGATGCCGTATCCGAGGCCATGCGGGAATGGACCTCCCGCATAGACGATACCCACTACTGCTTAGGTTCCGTCATGGGCCCCCACCCCTTTCCCACCATCGTCCGGGATTTCCAGGCAGTCATCTCCAAAGAAATCAAGGAACAGCTCCTGGAAAAAGAGGGGCGGCTCCCCGACGCGGTCATCGCCTGTGTAGGCGGCGGCTCCAACGCCATGGGCAGCTTCTACCATTTCATCGACCACAAAGAAGTAAAGCTGATCGGCTGCGAAGCAGCTGGCAGAGGCATCGATACCTTTGAGACGGCAGCCACCATAGCCACCGGAAAGCCCGGCATCTTCCACGGCATGAAATCCTATTTCTGCCAGGACGAGTACGGCCAGATAGCGCCGGTCTACTCCATTTCCGCAGGGCTGGACTATCCCGGCATCGGCCCCGAGCACGCCTATCTGCACGACATCGGCAGGGCGGAATACGTCCCCATAACGGACGAGGAAGCCGTAGCGGCCTTCGAGTACCTGGCCAGGACAGAGGGAATCATCCCCGCCATCGAGTCTGCCCACGCCATCGCCTACGCCATGAAAATCGCACCAAAGATGGCAGAAGACAAAATAATCGTCATCACCATTTCCGGCAGGGGCGACAAGGACTGCGCCGCCATTGCCCGCTACAGGGGGGAGGATATCCATGAGTAACATCAGAAAAGCATTTGAAAACGGCAAGGCTTTCATCGCCTTCATCACCTGCGGCGACCCCGACCTGGAGACCACCGCCGCCGCTGTCCGCGCAGCCGCAGACAATGGCGCGGACTTAATCGAGCTGGGCATCCCCTTCTCAGACCCCACGGCGGAGGGGCCAGTCATCCAGGGGGCAAACTTCCGGGCACTGAAAGGCGGCGTCACCACAGATAAGATTTTTACCTTCGTCAAGAACCTGCGCCAGGACGTGCATGTGCCCATAGTCTTCATGACCTATGCCAATGTGGTGTTCTCCTATGGCGCGGAAAGGTTCCTCTTCCTCTGCCAGGACATGGCGATTGACGGCCTGATACTCCCCGACCTGCCCTATGAGGAAAAGGACGAATTCCTGCCGCTGTGCCAGGAGTATGGCGTGGATCTGATCTCCCTGATTGCGCCTACCTCCGAAAACCGCATCGCCATGATCGCCAGGGAGGCCCAGGGCTTCCTCTACATCGTCTCCAGCCTGGGCGTCACAGGGACGAGGAACGAGATAAAGACAGATTTGACTTCTATCGTAAAGGTAGTCCGGGAGAATACCGATATCCCCTGCGCCATCGGCTTCGGCATCTCCACGCCGGAGCAGGCCAGGAAAATGGCCGAACTCTCCGATGGGGCTATTGTAGGCTCCGCAATCGTCCGGCTGCTGGAAAAATACGGCAAGGATGCGCCGGAGCATATCGGCGCATATGTAAAGTCCATGAAAGATGCCATGCGGTAAGCAGACAACAAGGTTGCTTCCTTTATAGCTTTGTAAAGTTAGGGGCACCTGTCCGAGATTGACCAAGCCTGCAACGAGCGTATGGAAATCATTGTTCTCGCTATGGCGAAGCAGGAGGGCGTGACCGAAGCTTTGAAAGCCGCCGATATGATGGCAAGATCGGAAGAGCGTCGTGTAGGGAAAGAGTGTAGATCTCG
>CAMTBF010000199.1 GCA_947068385.1 uncultured Lachnospiraceae bacterium | reverse complement strand
TTTTACATCCATTCTGGTTCCCTCGCTTTTTGTATTGATTATAACATTCCATTTGCTTAATGTAAAGCCGGAAAATCGCCACGTTATGCTGTGGAGCACGAAATTCCGATCCCCGCCATGGCGCGGCCTCAGCGCCTGCGAAAATGCAGGCATTCCGCCGGGCAGGCCGCCGCGCACTTCCCGCAGCGGATGCATTCCGGCGAGCGGGAGATCTCCTCCGGCGCCAGATCTACCGGACAGGCCCTCTGGCAGGCCATGCAGGAGGTGCAGCGCTCCCTCTCCCAGTGCACCTGCACCAGGCTGAAGCGGTTGAACCAGCCGTAGATGGCTCCCAAGGGGCACAGGTACTGGCAGAAGGGCCGATAGACCTTCACGGACAGGAGCAGCAATATCAGCAGCACCCCCAGCTTCCAGAAGAACAGCCCTCCCGCCTGGCCCCGCAGGGCCTCATTGGAGGCCATCAGGGGCAGCGCCCCGAAAAAGGTGCCGGAGGGGCACAGGTACTTGCAGAAGGCAGGCACCTTGGCAAAGCCTCCGAACAGGAACAGGGAGCCGATGCCCACCAGGCTGACCAGCACCACATATTTGCCGTATTTCAGGATATGGTGGAAGGGCAGCCTCTTGCGCTTGCGGAAGAGGGGGATCCTGTGCAGAAGATCCTGCACCAGCCCGAAGGGGCACAGCCACCCGCAGATGAACCGCCCGAAGACGCTCCCGAGGAGGAAGAAGAAGCCCAGCATGGCAAAAGGCACCTGGAAGCCCCTCCGGTTCAGCAGAGCCTGCAGCGCCCCCAGCGGACAGGAGGCCACCGCGCCGGGGCAGGAATAGCAGTTCAGCCCCGGAACGCAGGCATATTTCAGCGCCCCCTGGTATATCTTCCCGTTCAGGAAGCCATAGGCGTATCCGTTCGTAAAAATGGTAAAAGCGATCTGTACGATCGTCCTGATCCTCTTCATCATCCTACCCTATCCCGATGCACTCCATGCAGATCATCACGGCCTTCTGCCAGATGACCTGCAGCTCCCCCTGGGCCGCGCCTATGCCGAAGAACGCCGCCCCGGCCAGCAGGCCAAGGAGCCATCCGTATCCGCCGGGGCGCTTGCCGTCCCCGGCGCGTCCGCCCTTCTTCCGGTTCCCAACGCTCATGCCGTCTGTCCCCCTGTCCAATGTCCGGCCTCCTGGCTCAGCCGCCCTACAATTCCGCCAGGAGCGCGTCTATGAGCTCCTTCCAGCTCTCCTTGTCCCTGGCTCCCACCACCGTGCCCAGCACCCTGCCCTCCCCGTCGATGAAAAAGGTGGTGGGCACTGCCGTCACATCCGTCAGCAGGGCATTGTGCAGAGAGAGATTCAGCAGCAGATGGGGATAGTCCGCACCCGTCTTCTCTATCAGGCTCCGGGCCTCCTCCTGCGCCTTCTCGATTTTGTCCGCTTCCGCACCCTCTATCATCTCCGGCACATCGCTGATGATGCCGATCAGCTGGAAATCGGCCGCGTCATATTCCCCGGCCAGCTCTCCCAGCTCCGGCATCTCGCTGAGGCAGGGATTGCAGTAGGTGGCCCACACATTCACCATGGTGAGCCTGGACTGGCCGAAGATATCCGCGGTGACGGCATTCCCCTCCATGTCCTGGGCTTCGAAGGACACCGGGGCCTCCTGGCTTTCCTCCCCTGCGGGTCGGGATTCGTCCGCCTGGGAGCCGCCGCTTTCCTCCTGGGCCGCGCTCTCCCGGGAAGTCCCGCCCTGGGCCGCCCCGTTCCCGCCGCTGCCGGCGCAGCCGCTGAGCATCCCCGCCAGCAAAAGGGCGGAAACCGCCGCCACATATCTCTTCTTCTGCAACATCTTCTCTTTTCTGTCAAACATAGAGCACCTCAAAATCGAATTTTCCGCGCATGCGCGTATTTTTGTGGTTCCAGGTTCCATTATAGCCTGAAATCCGCCCTAAGTCAATGCGCAGGGCGAAACGAAGACTTGCTCGTCTTCTCATGCCCTGCGCCTGTGTTCTTCCATTACATGTCCTGGCCCTACAGCGCTGTCCCCTTTGCGGGCACGAACAGCTTCTCCATGTCCACGCCCTCCAGAGCGAGGAGCCGCTCCTTTTTCGCCACCCCGCCCGCATATCCCGTCAGGCTGCCGTCAGACCCCACCACCCGGTGGCAGGGCACGATGATGGAAATCGGATTGTGCCCCACCGCGCCGCCTACCGCCTGGGCGGACATGCGGGAAAGCCCCCTCTGCCCTGCCACCATCCGCGCCAGTTCCCCATAGGTCACCGTCTCCCCGTAGGGAATCTGCCCCAGGAGCTTCCACACGCCGAGCCGGAACGGGGAGCCTGTCATATGGACAGGGGGCATGAAATCCGGTTCCTTTCCGGAAAAATAAATGTCCAGCCATTTCCTGGCAGCCTCAAAAACCGGCAGCTCCCCTTCCTCATGCTCCGGGTCAAGGCCGTATGCATAATATTTCGCGCCGTCGAACCACAGTCCCGTCAGGCCGATCCCGTCGGCGGCCAGCAGAATCCCGCCCATGGGCGACCGATACCTTGCCGTATGCTGCATTGCTGTCTCCTCCATAATAAGTTTGACATCCCGTCCATTCCCGCTCTATGCAGCCCGCTGACGCTGGGGCAGACATCCTCCAAAGCAGCGTCCGGGCATATGATCAGCCGCCCCTCTCCCGGAAGAAGATCCAGATATGCAGCCTCCCCTCCGTGTACTCCGCCGAGATGCTCCCGCCCATCTGCTCCACCAGGCTCTTTGCGATGGCCAGCCCCAGCCCGGTGGACTTCCTGGCGGACTCCACGGTAAAAAAGCGGTCGAACAGCCTGCCCACCTGTATCTCGTCCAGCCCGGGGGCCCTGTTGGCGAAGACGATCTCCCCCGTGCTTTCCA
Organism: uncultured Lachnospiraceae bacterium; assembly: GCA_947068385.1. Taxonomy (GTDB): domain Bacteria; phylum Bacillota; class Clostridia; order Lachnospirales; family Lachnospiraceae; genus Acetatifactor. The sequence goes on along the minus strand of CAMTBF010000199.1, from coordinate 3,994 downwards.
GGGTGATCTCCAGATCCCCGTCGCTGTACTTTACGGCGTTCTGCAGCAGGTTGGAGAATACCCTGGACAGGGCGGAGGCGTCCAGCGTCCTGACCACCTTCTCCTGGGGCATCCGTATCCTGGGGGTGATGTTCCGCTGCGTCAAAGCGGTGTAGGCCGCCGCTATGCTCTCCTCCAGCACCTGGTTCAGGACCACGGGCTCCGCGGCGGCGCTCTCCCTGGAAAGCAGGACGGAATACCGGAAAAGCTCCTCCGTCAGCAGGACCAACAGCTGGGAGCGGTTCCGGATGATATCGAGATAGCGTTCTGCATCCTCCGATTTTTCCTCCTTTTCCAGCAGGTCAAGGTAGCCGCAGATGGCGGTCAGGGGCGTCCGCAGGTCGTGGGAGATATTGGTGACCGCCGCCTTCAGCTCCGCGTCCCCCTGGCAGAACCTGTGGCGCTGCGCCCGGAGCCTGCGGAGCTGTACATTGACGGCATCGGCCAGGCGGCGCATCTGCCTGTCCCTGCCGGAAATGTCGATCAGCGTGTTGGTATCGGTGGCAAGCCTGTCGGCAAAGGCCTCCCCAATCTCCCCCGCGGCCTTCCGCAGCATATGGATTTTCAGGAGCAGCCCCATGACAAGCAGCACAAGGATGCCGATAAAGCCCCATAACCATACCATCATGACAATCCTCTCATTTCAGTGTTTTCTATCCTTTCACTTCAGATCCCTTTTCCGGAACAGGGCGCAGCCCGCGCCTGTGGCCAGCAGGATGATTCCAAGGGAGTAGAGGGGAAGCCGCAGCGGGTTCACGGCCGTCATCCCGGCGCACTGGATGGCCTGCCCGCCGGGATTGATATCGTAAAGGGTCTGGACGATCTCCCGCTTCGTCCCCTCTAAGTATTTGGGGTTCGGCTCCTCGGAGGGAGCTATTTCACCATTCTCATCCAGGGAATAGAGCATGTGCGTCGGCGGCGCTTCCAGCATCTGATTCAGTACCATTCCCAGCATCAGAGAGCCAAAGGCCAGCAGGATGCAGATGACAGCCGTGGCGGCCTTGTTCTGGCAGACCATGGCGATGCAGGTGAAGACAGAGGAGAGAGCCGCCGTAAGAAGCAGCACCGTAAGCGTCGTCAGCAGAACCATCTCCCCGGGGACGCAAAAGGCTCCCATCAGCGGCATCCCCACGCAAAGGTAGGGCAGCAGGTACGCCGCGCACATGGCAAGCCCCGCCGCGCAGCAAACCACCGCATTGGCCAGGTAGATTGCCGAGCGCTTTCCGCCCACGATAATCTTGTTCCGCATGGTTCCGTCATTGTATTCCGTGCCTAGGAACAGGCTGCAGAATACCGCTATGAAAATACCTATGAACATGGCGCAGGCAAAGAATCCGTCCTCTACCCTGTCCGCATAGTTCATCTCCAGGTTATCCGTATGCAGCTTCACCGGCATGAATATCCCCCATGCCGCCATCAGTATCAAGCCGCCCCAAAATACCTTATTCTTCTTCAAACGCAGGAAATTTGCCGACAATAGTTTAGTCATTCTTCTGCCCTCCTATCAGACTGATATAATAGCTCTCCAGGCTTTCGTCCCGCTCCTGCATGGAGATCACCTCACAGTTTTCCTCCGCCAGGGCCAGGGTCAGTCTGGATACATTGACTTTTGCGTATACATCCGCCTCTCTGTCGGAGACGATCCTGTACTCCACCTCCATGCCGTCCAGCACACGGGCCAGGGCCCCCGCGTCGGTGACCTCCAGGCGGATGCATTTCCGGCAGGCGCTCTCCAGGTCCGCCGCGCTGATCTCTCTCACCATCTGCCCCCTGTCGATGAAGCCGTAGTGGGTGGCCAGCCTGGACAGCTCATCCAGGATGTGGCTGGAGATCAGGAAGGTGATCTGCTGCTCCCGGTTCAGCTTCAGAATCAGCTCCCGCATCTCGATGATCCCCTGGGGATCTAAGCCGTTCACCGGTTCGTCCAGCATCAGGAAATCCGGGGAGCCCACCAGGGCGATGGCGATGCCCAGCCGCTGGCGCATGCCCAGGGAAAAGTGGCGGGCTATCTTCTTCCCGGTGTCCGCAAGCCCCACCAGCTTCAGGATGTCCTCCATCCCGTCATAGCTGGGCAGCCCCAGGATGCGGTACTGCTGCTTCAGATTGTCCTGGGCCGTCATGTCCAGGTAGATGGAGGGCGTCTCCACCACGGCCCCCATCCTTCTGCGGGATTTCGGGATATCCCTGTCCGTATCCTTCCTGCCGTACAGGGTATAGCCCCCCGAGGTGGGGGACTGGAGCCCGCAGACCAGCCGAATCAATGTGGTCTTGCCGGCGCCGTTCTTGCCTACAAAGCCGTAGATCGCCCCCTTGGGGACATTCATGGACAGTTCGCTCAGCGCCTTGAAATGCTTGTACTTCTTGGTCAATGAATTCGTCTGTAGAACATATTCCATATGCACAACCTCCTGATTCCAGTACCGCAGCTTTCCCTCCAATACCATTTATGGCAGACAGCTTGTTTTCCGGTACTGCCGTTTTTATCTGACACAGATATCGTATCTCCGGACAGTAAAGAAACCGGTAAAGGAAACAGTAAAGATTCGGTAAAGATTCCTCACCCCCGCATCTTGAATCCAATCCCCCAGACTGCTTCGATGTAGTCCTTCTCCGTCACCTCCCGGAGCTTCCTGCGCAGGTTGCTGACATGCATCTTCAGGGAGCTGTCCGTGCAGTCCGGCGTGTCCTGGCTGATGCGCTCCAGCAGCAGGGATTTGGTCACCACCTGGGAGGGGTTGCCCATGAGGAGCTTCAAAATGGCGTACTCCGTCCTGGTCAGCCGTATCTTTCTGCCGCAGGCCTCCACCTCATGGGTATCCGTATGCAGCGCGATATCGCCGTACACCAGCACAGGGTCCGCAGGCTCCCTGGCAGGCCCCCGAAGCTGTACGGAGATCCTGGCCAGAAGCTCCTTCATGGCGAAGGGCTTGGTCACATAATCCACCGCGCCGCCCAGCAGGAGCTCCACCTTCCTGTCGATGTCCACCTTGGCGCTGACCACGATGACGGGAATCCCCTTGGAATGCTCTTCTTCCATTATCTGCGGCAGCACCTCCTCGCCATTCAGCCCCGGCAGCATCAGGTCCAGCAGTATAAGGTCCGGCCTTGCGTCCGCCAGCACATACAGCGCCTCCGTTCCCGAATAGGCCCGGGATACGCTGTACCCCTCTTTTGTCAACGTCTCTTCCAGCATATTTCCGATGTGCAGGTCATCATCTATGATTAGGATTTTTTTCATCATCACGCATTCCTGTTCCGTTTTTCATCTAAATGCTCCGTCCTGTCATCCAGGCTGATTTGCAACAAACTCCGCAGGCTGAACCCACGGAGTTTCCGCAATATCTTTCTTACTTCTTTTCCTCTATAAAATCTCTACATAATTTTTCTAAATCCTTATATTCTAATGCAGCTCTTACATATCCTGCGGATAAGTCATTCTCTGCCTTTTGCTTATATAGCAACTTTGCATTGGCAAGAATTTTTTCTTGATTCTTACGTATAAATATGACTTCATTCTGTACCAAATCCTTATAGGCATAGTCTTGTTCATTCTCAATATCATAAAGCTCCAGTTCTGATTGCGGAACCGGTATCATATGGCTAATTCGTATAGTACCCTTTAACTCTTTTTCCCCTTTTGAATTCTTCACTACAATCCGTATAATCGGAACAATACTCTTTTTAATGACCCTTCTATCACCTGCAATCTGGTAATCCGATTCTTTTGGAGAAGACATGGGTATGTAATAATGGTAGTTTTCCAGAAGTATCACTGTACCAATATACTTCCGAGTATGAATCCTTGTTGTTTCTTTATTCGAATATACATTCGGAAACACATTTCGTAAGTATTCTACATATTCGTCAGACACACTATACAGTTTAAATTCTTCCATTCTATCCCTTTCTCTCTACCTTCCTTCTCTCTGTCCTCCCGCTCTCTGTGCTTTTTCAT
>CAMTBF010000198.1 GCA_947068385.1 uncultured Lachnospiraceae bacterium | reverse complement strand
GACCTACTACGTCCCCGAAGATTTCGATGACAACAGATACCAGCCAAGCTTCTCCCCCACGCTCTACCCAGGCCAGCGGATCTATGGATTTCTGAAGCTTGCCCCGGAGAGCGGGGACTGCTCCGCCCTGGCCTATGTGCGCAACGCCGCCACCGGCGAAATCGTCACCGGCGGGGAAGCGGTGCCTTTGAGCAAAACCCAGTGGAAGCAGGTCTCCCTGGCCATCCCTTTCCTGGAAAACGGCCTGCTGGACGAGGCGGGCTTTGTCCTGAAAGGAAAAGCCGGGCAGGAGGATATGGCCCTCCGCATATTACTGGACGATTTCTGCCAGGAGGGCGCGGCGGACTATACGATAGACCTGGCAGAATCCGCCATGGAGGTCTGGAGCTTCACCCAAAAGGAAATCCGCCAGTTCACCAGGCTGAAAGGCCTGACCTGGCTTAGCAGTGACAGGCTGCACTTAAGCTGCGCGGATTTCGGCGAGGTATACACCGGGGCCTATGACTGGGATGACTACGCCGTCACCTTCCATATCCGCCCGGAGTGCCCCGGCTCCCACATGGTGAACGTCCGCGTCAAAGGATCCATCCGCTCCTACGCTGCCGGTTTCTATGCTCCGGGCAAGCTCGGCTTCTATAAAAATGAGAACGGCTATGTCCCACTGGCAGAGACTGGCTTCCCCTGGGAACTAGGTTCTGACTATTGCATCTGCGTCACGGCAAAAGGAAACCATTTCACCGTGACATTAAACGACCGCAAAATGCTGGAGGTCACAGACAGCGACCATCCATACCGAAACGGCGGCATCGGCCTCTCCGTCAGGAACGGAGGCCACATCAGCTGCCGCGGCATAAAGGTGGCTCCCTGCCCCACGGAATCATAGCAGGCCGACCCCATAGCCCCCAAATAATGTTTAACCGCTTTCCGAATAGCGTTCCGGAAAGGCAGGGGATTACCGCGGGCCTGCACCCCTCAGCTCCAGGAAATCCCCCGCCCCGTATTGGGCCGCACGGCGCAGTAGGTGGCATCTGCGATGAACACCGCAAGCAGAAGCAGGCACAGCACAATCCGCCATCTTTTCGCGATTCCCTGATACAGCCTTTCATACAGCGGCAGCAGCAAGCAGACCAGCCCCGTGCCGCCCAGGCCGAAGACCGCCGCCCCCAGCAGGCACACCCTCCCGTTCAGGTTGAGGGCATGCCCGCTGTAATCCCACCAGCGGATGCCCCAGAGCCGCTCCAGGAACCAGCTGGTGAAATACTCCAGCCCGGAGCAGACCAGCATGGACAGGAGGAACACCCGCACCGGCTTCCTCCGCAGGGGCCGCAGCAGAAGGCACAGCGCCAGCCCCCCTGCCCCGTATATCGGAAGGTAGGGCCCCCGGTACACCCCTCTGTTGATGAAGGCATGCTCCGTGGCAAGGTACAGCCCTACCTCCCAGAGCCAGCCGATGAAGGCCAGCCCGAAGAACAGCAGCACATAATAGTCAAATTCGTGAGTCGCCTTTTTTCTCGTCATACCAGCCAGTATGCCCGGATCCGCGCCTCCCTATGTATTCCACCGGGAGCGGCAGATTCCCGGCGGCTGTCCGTCTGCCGCTCCACCTTATAGCTTTCATGGCTTTCGGCATGGAATCGGCCATAGAATCGCGTTTTCACATTGATTTACCCCTGCAATCGTGATAAGATAAGTCATATTTGATTAAGCACGAATGGAGAATCGTCATGCAAAAGAAGAACCGACTTAAGAACGATGTGTTCTACCGCCAGATTTTCAAGCTGGTGCTGCCCATCGTCATCCAGAACCTTTTAAGCGCCGCCGTCAGCTCCGCCGACGTGGTCATGCTCAATTACGTAGGCCAGTCCTCCATCTCCGCCGTGTCCCTGGCCTCCCAGTACGCCAATGTGCTGTTCATGGTCTTCTACGGCCTGGGCACCGGGGCCACCATGCTCTGCGCCCAGTATTATGGGAAGGGGGACATGAAGGCCATCCAGGTGGTGGAGGGCATCGCATTGCGCTTCTCCCTGGGCTTCGCCATGCTCTTCGCCGGTGCGGCGTTCTTTTTCCCGGAGGGCATGATGCGCCTTTTCACCAATGACGGCGAGCTGATCGCCATCGGGGCCTCCTACCTGCGCTTCATGAGCGTCAGCTACCTGTGCTGGGGCATCATCGAGGTCTATCTGGCAGTGCTGCGCAGCATCGGCAGGGTCACCGTCAGCACGGCCATGAACGTGCTGGCCTTCTCCCTGAACATCGTCCTGAACGCCGTGTTCATCTTCGGCCTCTTCGGCGCGCCGAAGCTGGGGGCCATGGGCGTGGCCATCGCCACCTCCGCCTCCCGCCTGATCGAGCTGGTGGCCTGCTTCGCGGTGTCGGCAGCAAGCAAGGACATCAAGCTGGACTTCCGGTATCTCTTCGCCAGGAACAGGCTCCTGTTCTCCGACTTCGTCAGGCTCTCCCTGCCGGCTTTGGGCAACGACATCAGCTGGAGCGTGGCCTTCTCCATGTACTCGGTCATCATGGGGCATATGGGCACGGACGCGGTGGCCGCCAATTCCTTCGTGGTGGTGGTGCGCAACTTCGGCACCATCCTGTGCTTCGGCATGGCCAGCGCCGGGGGAATCCTGCTGGGGAACGTGATTGGGGAGAACAAGCTGGAGGAGGCCAGGGCGGATGCCAGCAAGCTCATGAAGCTCACGGTCCTCACCGGGGCCATAGGCGGCCTGATCGTGCTGGGGGCCACGCCCTTTGTGCTGAAATATGCCACTCTGACGGAGAACGCCATGCACTATCTGAAGTACATGCTGCTGATCAACACCTACTATGTCATGGGAGCCGCCGTGAACACCACCCTGATCGCCGGGGTCTTCCGGGCGGGGGGCGACAGCCGCTTCGGCTTCATCTGCGATACCATCGACATGTGGTGCTATGCGGTCCCCCTGGGGTTTTTGGCCGCCTTCGCCTTAAAGCTCCCGGTGCTCTGGGTGTATTTCCTGCTGTGCACCGACGAGTTCGTGAAATGGCCCTGGGTCATCCGGCATTACCGCAGCGGCAAATGGCTCAACAACATCACCAGGGACGATCTCTTCATAGAGAATTAAGGATAAAATTGTTGCGGAACAAGCCTAGTTGTGCCATAATAGTGTGAGAAGAAATTCTAGGAGTTTCCTGTGGAAGAAACGATAGCAAAGAAGGTTCATCATATGAGCGATAGTCGAAATTGGAACGGCACAGGGGAGCAGATAAAGAGCGCCCTGTCCGAGGCCCTGCAGAGCGGGGATTTCAAGAATCTCAACGACCTGGTGTCCCAGACCGTGGCGGATGCCATCAATGCGGCGGGGAAGCATGTTCCCCCGGGCGGCACTACAAAGCAGTGGTCTTCCGATGATGGCCCCCAGGAGGCCCATGCCCAGGAGCAGAACGATGCCTACATCCCACCCAAGATCCCCGTCTGGCAGCAGCGGGCCATGGAGAGGGAGCGCCAGCGGCAGGAACGGCTGATGCAGAACTGGCAGAAGCGCCAGCAGCATATGCAGAATCAGGCCAACGCGCCCGTGCAGTCCCCGCCGCCCCGCAAATCCCTCCCCGCCATCAAGGTGAAAAAGGTAGGCAGCGTCTCCAACGTGCTGTACCAGGTATTCGGCGGCATCGGCTTAGGAATCACCGGACTGGTGACGTTCTTCCGCATATTCGCCTTTTTGGCAGGAGATACCACCCTGGGGGGCTGGATCGTGAACTTCCTGTTCCTGGCAGGCTTCTACGGCATGATCCGTTTCGGCATCGGCCAGAAGAGACGCCTGAAGCGGGCCCAGCGCTATCTCCAGCTATGCGATTACAGAGTGTACGGCGAGATCGCCAAGCTGGCCGCCGGTACAGGCAAGAGCGAGGGCTATGTAGTCAAAGACCTGGAGAAGATGCTGGCCCTGGGCATCTTCCCCGAAGGGCATCTGGACCAGCAGAAGACCTGCTTCATGCTGAACGACGTGGTGTACCGGCAGTACCTGGAGGCAGAGCGCGGCCGGACGCTGAGGGATGCGGAGAACAGGAAGGCGCTGGAGGACAAGGCCCCCGAGCAGAGGCAGGAGCCCGCGCCGGAGGTCTCCAGGGAGCAGGAATCCGAGCTGCAGACCATGATAGGCGAGGGCCAGGAATACATACGCAAGCTCCGCAACCTCAACGACAGGATTCCCGGCGAGGTGATATCCTCCAAGCTCTTCTGCCTGGAGAACCTGTTGAAGGACATCTTCGAAAGCGTGCGGACACATCCCGAGCAGATGCCCCGGATGCACAAGCTGATGAACTATTATCTGCCCACCACCTTAAAGCTGGTGGAATCCTATGAGGAATTCGACCGGGTGAGCTCTCCCGGGCCGGACATCGTAAAGGCCAAGGCCGAGATTGAGAACACCCTGGACACCATCAACGCCGCGTTCCGGGAGCTGCTCAACACCCTGTTCCAGGACGCCGTGTTCGATGCCACCACGGACGCCCAGGTCTTAAAGTCCATGCTGGCCAGGGAGGGCCTGATGAAGGAGATGGCCTTTGCCGCAAACGATAGCCAGTGATGCCCTAAGGAGCCTGAAAGGAAGCGCAGATTGATAAATATGGAAGAATGGAAGACTGGAGGAGACGAAAATGAGCAATGATTTAGACGAAATGCTGAGCCAGGGCCCCACCTTGACCTTCGAGCCCTTTTCCCAGCCGGAGGCCCCTGAAGTGCCTGCGGCGGCCGAGGCCACGCAAAAGATACCCGAGGCGGTGCTGACCCCTGCGGAGCAGAAGATGGTGGACGACTTTGCCGCCCAGATCGACATTTCGAATACCCAGATGGTGCTGCAGTACGGCGCCGGCAGCCAGAAGAAGATTGCGGACTTCTCCGAGGGCGCCCTGAACAATGTGCGCACCAAGGACATGGGCGAGATCGGCCAGATGCTGGCGGACGTGGTCACCGAGCTGAAGGATTTCAACAATGAGGAAGAGGAGAAGGGATTCCTGGGCTTCTTCAAGAAGGGCTCCAACAAGCTGGAGAACCTGAAGATAAAGTACGATAAGGCGGAGGGCAATATTAACAAGATCTGCCGGGTGATGGAGGACCATCAGGTGACCCTGCTGAAGGACGCCGCCATGCTGGACAAGATGTACGAGCTGAACCTGAACTACTTCAAGGAGCTGTCCATGTACATCCTGGCCGGGAAGAAGAAGCTGGAGCAGGCCCGGACGGTGGAGCTCCCCGCTCTCCTGGCCAAGGCGGAGCAGAGCGGCCTCCCCGAGGACACCCAGGCCGCCAACGATTTCGCCGCCATGTGCGAGCGCTTCGAGAAGAAGATCTACGACCTGGAGCTGACCAGGACCATCTCCATGCAGATGGCGCCCCAAATCCGCCTGATCCAGAGCAATGACGCCGCCATGTCGGAGAAGATACAGTCCACGCTGGTGAACACCATCCCCCTGTGGAAGAGCCAGATGGTGATCGCCATAGGCTTAAGCCACTCCACCGAGGCCGCCAAGGCCCAGCGGGAGGTGACGGACATGACCAACGCGCTGTTGAAGAAGAACGCCGAGACCCTGAAGATTGCCACCATAGAGACCGCCAAGGAGACCCAGCGGGGCATCGTGGACATCGAGACCCTCACCGCCACCAACCAGACCCTGATCAGCACCTTGGACGAGGTGATGAAGATCCAGGAGGACGGCCGGGCCAAGCGGAAGAGCGCGGAGGCGGAGCTGGGCAGGATCGAGAACGAGATGCGCCAGAAGCTGCTGTCCGTCAGCCAGGCTTCCAGGCAGATGTAAAAAATATCCCACAGGAAAGCAAACTGTCGGCAAGACATTGCTTCCTGTGGGATTTTTTTCAGAACCGCATTCCTGTCTCAGATAAAGACAGGGCTGCCGGAGGCGATGGATTCATAGCATTTTACCATAGCTTCCACCGTGCCCCGATGCCATTCCAGATTGATCTTCGGCTCTCCTCATGCCTGCACCAGGAGGGATCCAGCAGGAACTTGCACCCGTTCTTCATGCGCCCGGTCACATAGAGCACGTCCTCCTCCGGGATATCCCGGATATTTATAGAGCCTACCTTAATCGAACGGAGAAGTCCCGGTCTGTCGGAATGTGGGCCACTACCGGACTGACACTTTTTCATCTCTCCGGCATCTTGAACCCCACAAGCGCCCTATTCAAATAATCATTGAACGGTTTCATCCGACGGAAGATGTCCACGGCTTTGGACAGGAACAGCCTGCCGTCCGCAAGCTCCTCGTCCTGAAGCGGATATTCCAGATACCAGCTCTTATATTTCAGATATTCCGCTTGGGGATGTTCCTTTTCGTATCCAGCCGGGACGTTTTTCAGGGCAGAGCCGTTCACGGTAAAGCATTCCAGAAAAGACGGGTCGGTAATGACCGCCTCCCACTCGCCGCCGTGCTCCGAGATATAATCCCGCACCATCCGAGTGGCATCTTTGAACATATCCGCGAACAGGCCGCCGCCCAGGAAGGACTGTACGCCCGGTTTGAGCATCAGATAATAGCCCACCGGAATGGGCAGCTTTCCCATAGAGGAGATGTGCGCCCGGAACGCGGGGTTGTAGGGGGACTTGTCATGGCTGAATCTGGTGTCCCGAACCAGCTTGAAGGTCAGCTCCCTGGGGGCGTGGCCGAGGATACTGCCGTCAAATTCCCCGATTTGGAGAATCAGGGCCTGTATCAGTTCCTCAAACTGCGCGTTGGCCGCCTGGTACTCAGCCTTATGGGCGTGGTACCATTCCCGATTGTTGTTGGCACTCAGCTCGTTCAGATAGTTCAAAATCATCTGTGTATTCATCGCTCCACCCCGGGCCGCTCCACAGCCTTATGGTCTTCCATCGCGCTTTCAATCATCTCCACGAT
>CAMTBF010000197.1 GCA_947068385.1 uncultured Lachnospiraceae bacterium | reverse complement strand
GGCCAGACTTGAAAAAGCGCTTTCTATGGGGATTTTTCAAGTCTGGCCTATATTCTGGAGAACCTGCATCCGGCAGTGATGACCATGCTCTCCGCGGCCCTGTTCGAAGCGGCAGAGGGTTGCCTGACAGGGAATGAACAGACAACACGATTATATGTATATGCGATATATATTATTCTATATTTCACCATATATAATATCATCCGCTCCCTGTCCAGCATATGTATCAACGCCGGAGTCTACGAGAAAGCCATGTATCTGTTGAAGGACGACATCGTAGCCGCAACAGCAGCGCTCCCGCTGATCCAGTTCGAAAACGAGGAGATGCTGGCCCGTAGGAAAAGGGCGGAGGAGTGCGTGCAGAACGATCGCATCCCCGGAATCTTCATGCTGCTGATCGTCCTGACCACGTCCATAGCCGGCATCGTCTCCCTGCTGGCCGCCCTGTGGGCCTACCATCCCCTGCTGCCGCCGATCGCCGCGGCCAGCGTGGCCCAGTTCTTTGTGTCCAACTGGCTGCTGGAGAGGGAAAGCTTTGCCCTGGAGGCCGCCGTCACCCAGGGAAAGCGAGGGAGGGATTATCTGTGGTCCCTGTTCACCAATCTGGGAAACGTCAGGGAGATGCGCGTCATGGGGTTTGCCGGGTATCTGGCAGGCCGATGGAAGGAGGAGCGGGACAGGGTGAATGAGGCCCAGTGGAGGCTGGACAGGAAAAGGAGCCGCTACCGCCTGCTCTGCGATGCCGTAAAGACATGCGGCTACCTCACTGGCGTGGCCCTCTGCCTGTGGCTGCTTGGGGACGGTGCCATATCCGCCCCCATATTCGGCGCGTGCCTGGTGGCGTTTGCAAGCGTCCAGGATGTGGTGGGGAATTTTTTCGGCTCCGCGGGGAAGATCCCGGGCTTCGTGGGCCTGGCCGCGGATTATTTCTCATTCATAGACAGCAGCATCCCGGAAAGGCAGGAAGCAGCGGAATCGGCGGAATCTGCTGCACCACAGGAGCTGTCCGGGGCAATCGAGTCCATCGAGCTGAAAGACATAAGCTTCCGCTATCCCCACAGCGAAAAGGAGGCAGTGAAGGCCGCCACATTGACGATCCGACAGGGCCAGGTGGTGTCCCTGGTGGGCGTCAACGGAAGCGGGAAGACCACTTTAGTGAAGCTGTTGCTTGGCGTCTATGAGCCGGAGCGGGGAGAGATCCGCTATAACGGAAAAAACTTACGGACGATCCGGAAGGAAGCCCTGTACAGCCGCACGGCGCTCCTGACCCAGGACTTCGCCCTGTACAATCTTTCCTTGGAGGAGAACATCGCCCTGGCGGACATAGACCGGGCGGGAGACAAAGAGCGCATAAGGGCGGCGCTGAGACGGGTGGACATGGAGGGAGCTCTTGACGAAGCGGGGGCCCGGGAAGACAGCAGGATTCCCGGGGAACACGGCGGAATCCTGGGCCGGGAGTTCGGCGGCCCCACCTTCTCGGAAGGGCAGAAGCAGCGCCTGGCCCTGGCCAGGGTGCTCTTTGCCGACAGGGAGCTGGTCATCCTGGACGAGCCCACCTCCGCTTTGGACCCGCTCCAGGAGAACCGGATCCTGGAGGAATTCCTGCGCCTGGCCAAGGGCCGCACCACGATCATCATCTCCCATCGGGTGGGCCTGTGCCGCCAGGTGGACAAAATCGCCGTGATGCAGGCCGGGGCCATCGCGGAATGCGGCAGCCACGAGGAGCTGATGGCGAAAGGGGGAGAGTACCGGAAGCTCTATGACATGCAGAGCAGATGGTACACGGAGGGACAGCCATGAGGAAAAGCAAAACAAAAATAATAGTCGCATCCGTCTTCCATGCCTGCGGGGCAGACACGGCCTGGTATCTGCTCACCATGCTGCTCCTTGCGCTCTCAGGCCCCCTGTCCATCCTCTTCCGCGGCAGGATTCTGGACGCCGCCGTCTCCAGGGACGGAAAGCTCCTGCGGGAGATGCTGTGCTTCGCGGGGGTAGCCCTGCTGTCCTTCCTGGCAGCCTACGGGAACAGCATCGGCAAACAGAGGATGCGGAAAAAGCTCTACGGCCATTTCTCGGAAAAGCTGCTGGACAAGTTCACCAGAATCAGCTACGCGGCCTATGAGTCCCCGGAGACCATGGATGCCATAAAGCGGGCGGGGGACGCGCCCCAGGAGCATATCCTGGAATTCTTCACCATCCTTCTGGAGACGATCTCGGAGTTGGTCAGCGTCTTCTGCTACGGAGCTGTCTTCGCCAGCCTCTCTGTCTGGTGCCTGCTTCTGGGGACGGCCGCCTTTGGAGCCGTGCTGTTCTTTGACCTGAAGCGGATCCGCCTGATGATGGAGCTGTACGAGGGCCAGACATTGGACGAGCGCCTGATGGAGAGCTATGAAAAGGCCCTGGCCGCCAGGAAGACGCTCTACGACCTGAGGGTGGCAGGGGCAGTCCCCCATTTCCTGAAGAAGAGGAAGGAGCTGTCCGACGGCATCGTAAGGGAGCGCTACAGACGCACGGTGCAGTCCCAGCTGGTCTATTCCTGGGGCGAGATGGCCACGGTGCTGTGGATGGCCATCGTGCTGCTGTTTTCCGCAGATGCCCTGCTGAAGGGCAAGGCCACGCTGGGGCTGTTCGTCGCCCTGGCGGGCTCCCTGCAGCAGATGGCAGGGGCGTTCCGCTCCCTGGGGGAGAAGTATTCCGAGCTGCAAAGGCGGGCGGCCTTCGTGGGCTACTATATGGCCTTTATGGAACTGGAGGAGGCTTCGGCAGGGAAAATGGCTTCAACGGATCAGGAGGGGCCCCCGGCAGGGAAAATGGCTTCAACGGATCAGGAGGAGTCCCCGGCAGGGAAAATGGCCTTAACGGAAAAGGAGGCTCTGGCCGGAAAAAAGGGAACCCAGGAGGCAGCAGGGCCGGGCATCCGCTTTGAGCATGTGACCTTCACCTACCCGGGCCAGAAGGAACCGGCCCTTAGGGACGTGAGCTTTGCGCTGCCCCCCGGGACGCGGACGGCCCTGGTAGGCCATAACGGCTCGGGAAAATCCACGCTGGTGAAGCTGCTGTGCGGGCTGTACCAGCCGGATTCCGGGCGGATTTTCATAGATGGCCGGAACATAGCCGAACTGTCGCCGGATGCGCTGCGGCGGTATTTCAGCGTAGTGTTCCAGGACTATGGAAGGTATTGCTTCACCCTGCGGGAAAATGTGGAGCTGGGGGACGTGGAGAAGATGAGGGCCCCTGACTGGGAGAGGGAGAGGCATGTGCAGGAGGCCCTGCGCCAGGGGCTGGCGGAGGATCTGGCCGGGATGCTGGGGAAGCCCCTGGGGAATATGTCCCCGGAGGGCATAGGGCTCTCCGGCGGGCAGTGGCAGCGCCTGGCCCTGTCCAGGGCATGCTTCCGGGACAGCGCCGTCCTGCTGCTGGACGAGCCCACGGCCTCCCTGGATCCCGTGGCGGAGAACCGGCTCTACGCCAATTTCACGGAGATGATGCGGGACCGGGCCTGCATCCTGATCTCCCACAGGCTGGCGGTGGCCAGGTACACGGACCGGATCCTGGTGCTGGAGGGCGGAAGGCTCACCGAGGAAGGGAACCACGACTCCCTCATGGAGAAGAAGGGCCTGTACGCGTCCATGTACCGGGCCCAGAGCCACTGGTATGTTTCGCAGGAGGGAGGGCATGCCGGGAGGGATGGGGCCGCGGATCCGGAAGCCATGGGAGAAGGGGCGGGACTGCCGGATATCTGCGGCGCTCTATAAGGGAAAAGTTTAGAAATCTTTAAGAGTTGGGGGATTTTTTTCACATTTCTGCTATTGATTTATCAATTGGTTGTACTTATAATGAATTAGACCCATTGCGCCGGGACTGCATCCGGCGGCCATGGGCCTGAGGCGAAGAGGCAAAATAAGAGACGCGACGAAACGGAGCTGTTATGGACAATCAAATGAACCAATATGACAATGGCGGAGGATACAACAACGGCGGGCGGGGCAACATGCCCGGCGGGAACGGCGGCAACGGGAACGGCAACCAGCCCCCCAGGCGGCCGAACATCATGATGATACTGCTGGCAGGACTGAGCACGGTCCTGCTGGTCTTCATGCTCTGGAACCTGATGTTCGGCTCCAGCGGCAGCTCCCAGGAGATCAGCTATACCAAGTTCCTGGAATACATCAACGCGGATCAGGTGGAGGCCGTGGAGGTGCAGAGCACAGGGCAGGTGCTGTTCACCCTGAAAGAGGGGGTCAAGGCTCCCGTGGAGGCGGCCCCGGCGGTGCCGGGATATCCCTTCTACGGCAATGTGCAGACCACCTACTCCACCGTCATCATGGAGGACCTGGACACCCTCACCTCCCGGTTGGAGGCCCACGGCGTGGACGGCACCAGGATACTCAGCGACAATTCCGGACGCATCCTGGACATATTGCTGTACGTGGTGCTGCCGGTGGTGCTGATGTGGATCCTGCTGGGCGTGGTGTTCAAGAAGATGGGCGGCGCAGGCGGCCCCATGGGCGTGGGCAAGAGCAACGCCAAGGTCTATGTCCAGAAGGAGACGGGGGTCACCTTCAAGGACGTGGCCGGTGAGGACGAGGCCAAGGAGTCCCTGGTGGAGGTGGTGGACTTCCTCCACAATCCCGGGAAATATTCGAAAATCGGCGCCAGGCTCCCCAAGGGCGCGCTGCTGGTAGGCCCTCCCGGAACGGGCAAGACCCTGCTGGCCAAGGCTGTGGCCGGAGAGGCCCATGTGCCATTCTTCTCCCTGACCGGCTCTGATTTCATCGAGCTGTACGTGGGCGTGGGCGCCAGCCGTGTGCGCGACCTGTTCAAGGAAGCCACCAAGAACGCCCCCTGCATCATATTTATAGACGAGATCGATGCCATCGGCCGCAGCCGCGACTCCAAGTACGGCGGCGGGAACGAGGAGCGGGAGCAGACCCTGAACCAGCTGCTGTCCGAGATGGACGGCTTCGACAGCTCCAAGGGCATTTTGATATTAGGCGCGACTAACCGCCCGGAGATCCTGGACAAGGCCCTTCTGCGGCCCGGCCGCTTCGACAGGCGCATCATCGTGGATAAGCCTGATTTGAAGGGCCGCGTGGAGATTCTGAAGGTCCACGCCAAGGACGTGAAGATGGACGAGACCGTGGATCTGGACGCCATCGCTTTGGCCACCAGCGGCGCCGTGGGCTCCGACCTGGCCAACATGATCAACGAGGCGGCCATCAATGCCGTGAAGGAGCGCAGGGACTACGTATGCCAGAAGGATCTCTTCGACGCGGTGGAGGTAGTCCTGGTGGGCAAGGAGAAGAAGGACCGCATCATGAGCAAGGAGGAGCGCAAGATCGTGTCCTACCACGAGGTGGGCCACGCCCTGATCAGCGCCCTGCAGAAGAATTCCGAGCCCGTGCAGAAGATTACCATCGTGCCCCGCACCATGGGGGCATTGGGATACGTAATGCATGTGCCCGAGGAGGAGAAGTACCTGAACACCGAGGCGGAGCTGCGCGACATGCTGGTGAGCCTGGTGGGCGGCAGGGCCGCGGAGGAGGTGGTCTTCGACACCGTCACCACCGGCGCTGCCAATGACATCGAGAAGGCCACCGACATCGCGCGGAACATGATCACGCGCTACGGCATGAGCAAGAAGTTCGGCCTGATGGGGCTGGCCACGGTGGAGAGCCAATACCTGGAGGGCAGGACGGCCCTGAACTGCAGCGACGCCACTGCGGCCGAGATCGACGCGGAAGTGGTGGAGATATTAAAGGAAAGCTATGACAAGGCCCTGGAGCTGATTCGGGAGAACAGAGGGGTCATGGATAAGCTGGCGGAGTTCCTGATTGAGAAGGAGACCATCACCGGCAAGGAGTTCATGCAGATCTTCCGCAGGGAGAAAGGGCTGCCGGAGCCGGAGGAGACCGAAGAGGCCGGAAAAGAAGGGAAAGAAGCCGCTGCGGCTCCCGCTCGGGAAAAGGCCGGGGAGAAGGCCACAGAGACGGCTGTGCCTGGAGCGGAGCCTGCCCCAGAAGCGGAGACGGCCTCGGAGAAAGCGGAAGAGAGCCGGAATCCCGAGCTGTCAGGATCCGCGCAAGGCGATGAGGAAGCCCGCCGGCCGGAGCCCGCAGCCCCGGCAGAGGCCCCGGAGGGAGAGCCGCAGGATGCGCCGGTGCAGGAGAACGCCGGGGATATCCCGCAGCCCCGGGAGGAAGCCCCCCAGCCGGAGCAGCCTTCCCGGCCGGAGGCATCCGAGGCTCAGGAATCTGACGCCCGCCCCGTAGGCAGGTTCTCCAACGGCAGGATAGAGTAGGGAAATCAGACAAGCCTTTCCCATGCATTGGGAGAGGCTTGGTTTTTCATGTACGGACAGTGGAGGAAAGCATTCCCCTGCCCAATCGTAGAAGGAGCCTCTATGTTGTTCAACATCGAAGAAGAATTGAAGAAACTGCCCAAGGAGCCCGGCGTCTACATCATGCGCGACGACAAGGATGTCATCCTGTACGTGGGCAAGGCCGTGAACCTCCACAACCGCGTCCGCTCCTATTTCCGGGAGAACATCGGCAGGGGCCCCGCCATCGACAAGATGGTGTCCCTGATCGCCCGGTTCGAGTACATCGTCACGGACTCCGAGCTGGAGGCCCTGGTGCTGGAGAACAACCTGATCAAGGAGAACTCCCCCAAGTACAACACCCTGCTGAAGGACGACAAAACCTACCCCTACATCAAGGTGACCCTGGGGGAGGACTACCCCCGCGTCCAGTTCTCCCGCCTCATGAAAAAGGACAGATCCAAATACTTCGGCCCCTACACCAGCGCCGCCGCGGTGAAGGACACCATCGAGCTGCTGAACAAGCTCTACCAGCTCCGCACCTGCAGCCGCAGCCTCCCCAGGGACATAGGCGCGGAGCGCCCCTGC
>CAMTBF010000196.1 GCA_947068385.1 uncultured Lachnospiraceae bacterium | reverse complement strand
TACGGAGGGTGGTGGACTTACCACATCCTGAAGGTCCTACGAAGATGATAAATTCTTTATCTTCGATTTCCAGATTGAAGTCCTTGACAGCTTCGAAGCCGTTGGGATACGCCTTGCAGATGTTCTTCAAAGATAAACTTGCCATAATAGAAAACTCCTTTCACGTTTGCATGGTTTCTTTTTCTAGTTTTAACGATGGCCCCGCATCGTTTCACCCTGCAATAAGTATAACGAAAAAAAACAATTTACGCCATACCACTATTCCACAAATATTTTTTTGCAAAACCTCTAAAATGCTTATAAACTTGCGGTGGTTTTGTGGCTTCTGTCACTTTGTACATTTTATTCACTTATCATTCGTCAACATGCCCAAGGCTTTGTGGTTCTCCGATGCGGGGAGGCTCCTCCAGGATGGTCTCGTCCAGCTCGTCCTTGAATATCCTCTCGTCCTCTTCGGCCTCCTCCATGCCTTCCGCGCCCTCTTCCCCCTCGGCGTCGTTCACGCCGTTCATCTGATCCTCCAGCTTCTGGAAGAACTTGTTGTAGAGCTTGGCGTCCGCCCAGGCCGGGACGGAGAAGCCGAACAGGAACACGATCGGCATGATCTGGGGCGCCAGGACGAAGAGCGCCGCCGGCACCACGGACAGGATCATCATCAGGATCGTCTTGGGGAACTGCAGGATCCCGATGAAGAAAGCGTTCTTGATCGTGCGCATCACCGTGTTGTCGAACTTCGCCAGCACGGGATAGACGAAGGTGAAGGTGAACAGCACCACCACGGCCACCACGGCCAGGACGATCTTCATGGGCTGCCCGAAGCTTATGGTGGAGAAGCGCAGGATCAGGAAATCCCCCACCAGGAGCACGATGACCACCAGCTCGATCAGCCAGATCACGATGCCCTGCCGGAGATTGAGCTTAAAGGACTTGAAATAGTCCCTGGCGATGTAGCACTCCTCGTTCCTGACGATCTTCAGCGACATATAGTGCAGCGCCGTCAGGGCCGGGCCCACGGTGACGATCGGGATGCAGCAGATCAGCGTCAATACGTTCAGCCACATCAGATCGGCCATCTTGCTCAGGAACTGCATCAACGGACTGTCCAGATTAAAAAGCTTCATAAAGATTTTCCTCCTGTCTCAAAAGACTTTTTCCATGGGCGTCAGCCGTATGCCTGAGATCTCCATCTCCGGCTGTACGGTGCGGAACCCCTGTTTTCTGTAGAAATTCACGGCTGTGGAAGCCGCCTCCAACGACATGTACCGTTCCCCCGCGTCATTTTTCAGATAATCGCACAGCTTTCTGAGGATGGAGCTCCCGATGCCCCTGTGGTGGAGGGCGTCGTCCACGAACAGCAGGGAAAGGTGGTTCCCGTCCCTGACGGACCCCGCGCCCACGATCCTGTCCCCGTCCAGGGCCACCATCAACCGATACTCCCCCCGCAGGAAGGCCTCATGCAGCTCGTCCCCTGTGATGAAGTCGAAAAAATGCCGCACGCACTCCTCCGGGTATTCCTTTCCCTCATGCAGCAGGAAGGTGCGCCAGACCATCTCCATGGCAGGCATCCACTCCGCTTTCCTGGCCCATCTGACCTCATAGGGCCTCCTCAGGCTTCTAATATCCATCGTCCCCGCCGTTTCCGCTTTTGTTCATCCAAGGACATTCTCCTCCACCCAGCGGCAGATGTCCTCCATCACCTGGCTCCGGTTGGTCTCGTTCAGCAGCTCATGCCGCCCGCCCGGGTACAGCTTCAACCGGATATCCTGCAGCCCTGCCGCCACCAGGGAATCATACGCCCTTCTGACGCCTTTTCCGTAGTCGCCCACCGGGTCGGCATCCCCCGACACCATGAACACCGGAAGGTCCTTGGGAACCGCGTCCAGGTTCTCCGGGCTGTAGAGCCTGCCCACCAGCGCGAAAAGCGCGCCGAAGCCGTTCACCGTGAACGTAAATCCGCACATCGGGTCGGCGATATAGCGGTCTACCCGCTCCGGATCCCGGCTCAGCCAGTCGAAGGCCGTGCGCCTGTCCGCTATCCCCCTGCCATAGCCGCCGAAGGCCAGCCTGTCCAGGAGCCTGCTCACATGCCTGGAGTCGCAGAAGAGCTTCTGCACGCCCGCCACCAGCCTGGCCATGTCCAGCACGGCCTTCGGCTGCATCCCCGTGCCCATGATGACCGCGCCGGATATCCCCGTGCCGTAGCGGCACAGGTAATTGCGGGCGATGAAGGAGCCCATGCTGTGGCCCATGAGCACATAGGGCACCCCCGGGTACAGCTCCTCCGTCAGCTTCTTTAACCGGTGCACGTCCCGCACCAGGACGGTGGCGGGGTCGCGCTCGCAGAAATACCCCTGCTTCCCTCCCTCGCCCACGGATTTCCCATGGCCCAGATGGTCGTCCCCCGTGACCACGAAGCCCCGCTCCACCAGGTACGCCGCGAATTCCTCATAGCGCTCCACGTACTCCGCCATGCCGTGCACCACCTGGAGGACGCAGCGGATCTGCCCTGCATCCTCCGGCCGGTAGCGGACGGCGTGGATCCTGCTCTTCCCGTCCCTGGAATCAAAATAGAATTCTTCTTTGACCATTCCGTCTCCTCTGCCTCCTCCACACAAGGGACATCAACAGATCTCCGCTCCCGCGGGCATCTCCTTTTCAGGCGCCACCAGAGCAAGCCTCCCCTCTGCGTCCTCCGCGCATAGGAGCATCCCTTCGGACAGCACCCCGGCCAGCTTGGCGGGCTTTAGGTTCACCAGCACCATCACCTTCTTGCCCACCATCTCCTCGGGGGAGTAGTGCGCCTTGATGCCGGATACGATCTGCTTCACCTGGCTGCCGACCTTTACCTGGCTGCAGAGGAGCTTCTTGGACTTGGGCACCGCCTCGCAGGAGAGGATCTCGCCTACCTGGAACTG
Organism: uncultured Lachnospiraceae bacterium; assembly: GCA_947068385.1. GTDB lineage: Bacteria > Bacillota > Clostridia > Lachnospirales > Lachnospiraceae > Acetatifactor. The sequence continues at coordinate 3,995 of CAMTBF010000196.1, read as the reverse complement.
GAGCTTCGCGAAGTCATCGTAGGTGATCTCCGCCTTTGGCTCAATGTCAATGGGCTGGGCCTCCTCCCGGCCCTGGGCCCCGGCTCCTTCCGCGGCCTTCCCGTCCTGGCTTCCCTCCGCCTCCTGGGCCGCGGCCGCCATGGCTGCCGCCATCTCCTCGTCCTTCTTCTCCACTTCCTTCATGTCGAGCCTGGCGAAGAGGATCTCCGGCTTGTCCGTGACCTTAGTGCCGCTCTCATACAGCCCGAAGGTCTCCAGGTCGTCGAATTCCCGTAACTTTGTATTCAATTGGGTGGCAATCTTCTCCGCTGTCTGGGGCATGAAGGGCTCCAACAGGGAGGCCCCGATGCAGATGCCCTCCACCAGGTTGTAGAGCACCGTGGAGAGCCTGTCCGCTTTGGCCTCGTCCTTTGCCAGGATCCAGGGCTCCGTCTCGTCGATATATTTGTTGCAGCGCTTGAAGATGCCGAAGATTTCCGTCAGGGAATCCGCCACCCTTAGCTGCGCCATCTTCTCCTTCACTCTGGCGCAGGTTCCCGTGACCACTGCCTTCAGGTCCTCATCCAGGGCCTGGTCCACGGCCCCCTTATCCGCCACCACGCCGCCGAAGTATTTGTTGCTCATGGAGATGGTGCGGTTCACCAGGTTCCCCAGGGTATTGGCCAGGTCGGAATTGGTGCGCTCCGCGATCAGCTCCCAGGTGGCGTTGCCGTCATTCTCAAAGGGCATCTCGTGCAGCACATAGTAGCGCACCGCATCCACGCCGAAGAAGTCCACCAGGTCGTCGGCGTAGAGCACGTTCCCTTTGGACTTGCTCATCTTGCCGCTGTTCATCAGGAGCCATGGATGGCCGAAAATCTGCTTCGGCAGGGGCTCCCCCAGCGCCATCAGGAAGATGGGCCAGTAGATGGTGTGGAAGCGGATGATGTCCTTTCCTATTAAATGGAGGTCTGCGGGCCAGAATCTCCTGTACTGCTCTGTGCTGTTCCCCTCCGCGTCATAGCCGATGCCGGTGATATAGTTGCTCAGGGCGTCCAGCCAGACGTACACCACATGCCCCGGGTCGAAGTCCACGGGAATCCCCCATTTGAAGGAAGTCCTGGACACGCAGAGGTCCTGGAGCCCAGGCAGGAGGAAATTGTTCATCATCTCGTTCTTGCGGGACACAGGCTGGATGAACTCCGGATGCTCGTTGATATGCTTTATCAGCCTGTCGGCGTATTTGCTCATACGGAAGAAGTAGGCCTCCTCCCTGGCAGGCTTCACCTCCCTGCCGCAGTCGGGGCACTTGCCGTCCACCAGCTGGGATTCCGTCCAGAAGGACTCGCAGGGGGTACAGTACATGCCCTCGTAGGCCCCCTTGTAGATGTCTCCCTGGGCGTACATGCGCTTGAAGATCTTCTGCACCTGGGCCTCATGGTAGTCGTCCGTGGTGCGGATGAATTTGTCATAGGAGATGTTCAGCATATCGCACATGCCCCGGATGACGCCCGCCACCCTGTCCACGAACTCCTTGGGGGTGACCCCGGCCTCCTGGGCCTTCAGCTCTATCTTCTGTCCGTGCTCGTCCGTGCCGGTCTGGAAGAAGACATCGTAGCCTTCCTTCCTCTTGAAGCGGGCGATGCTGTCCGCCAGCACGATCTCGTAGTTGTTGCCTATATGCGGTTTGCCTGAAGTATAGGCGATGGCTGTGGTAAGATAGTACTTTTCCTTACATTCCATTTCCGTTCTCCTCTCGCTGATTCTCCGGTGGGCGGGCCTGCAGATTCAAAAAAGCCCGTCCCCAGCATGCACCAGAAGACGGGCCCGTATGCCCTTGCCAACATTTTCCTCTCCCTTTTCGCGGGGAGCAGGATTTCGTCACCTCGTTTTCTTCCTAATATATAACGGTAACACAAAACCTTGATCACTGTCAATAACCCCATCATTTTTTTGTGGAAATTTTGCTGTAGCCGCCCTTTCTGTCGTAGGAATCCAGCAGGTAGCTCTCCTCCACATGGTAATTCGCGATTTCCACCGCGTCCCGACCGGGCTTTACGGTCTTCTGCGGCTCCTCTCTGGTGACGGCCTGCTTTGGCTGGAAGGATTTCTTCGCCTGGAATCTGGAGGTGTTCCCCCGCAGGTGGCCCGTGAGCTGTCCCGCGATGTCCTTGAACCGCACCCGTATCCTGCGCCACATCCCCTCCTGGGCGCCGCTCTCCTGGCCCGCCCCGGCCTGGGAGGCCTCCTGGGCCCGGGACTGCGCCCCGGGGACGGCTGCCTGGGCTGCCCGGGACACATGCACTGCCTGGGACAGGTCCGCCTGGGGGCTGGCCGCTGCCGGAGTGCCCGGCCCGGCGCTGGCTGCTGCCGCCCTCCCGGCCTCGGCGCTTTCGCTTATCTGCGCCAGCACCTGCTCCTGGCCTGTCTGGCTTCCGGCCTCCCCGGGCACTGCCGTGCCGCCCCCGCTCCAGAAGCCTTTCAGCAGGCTCTTTCCCCTGGAGAGATGGCTGTCCAGCCATGCGGACAGGGAGAACTGCCCCTGGCCCTGCTGCTCTGTGGCCTGCATGCTCTGGCTCTTCGCCGCGGAAGCGGCCTTTGACACGTCCGCCTCGGTCTTGAAATGAGAATGGTCATGCATGCACTTTGTCACATGGTGCATCTCCGCGCTGTGTTCTCCGCCTTCGATTCCGTGAAACTGCATCCTTCGCCCGCCTTCCTGTCTCCGCTTCCATGGATCCGCTCCGCCAATCCACTTTTCCGGTTACGGTCCCATGCCCGCGGCCCATGCATCCTATCCCCTGGTTCCGCCGCTCCTTTGGCCCTCTTCGCTCCTGGTTTCCTCAAACGCCTGCTCCCGGCCCTATCGGCTGCGCCCTGTCCGGCTCTGCGCCATGCCTATGTCATTTCATCTTCTCCAGGAACCGCCTCACATTATCCGAAATGTTGCCGCCGAACACCGCCGAGCCGGACACGATCACATTGGCCCCGGCCTCCAAAGCCAGCTCCACGTTGTCCGCCCTGATGCCTCCGTCCACCTCGATGTCCGTCCTCAGGCCCAGCCCGGTCACCATGGCCCGCACCTGCCGTACCTTGTCCAGGCACTCCGGCATCAGCTTCTGGCCGCCGAAGCCGGGCTTCACGGTCATCACCAGCACCATGTCCACCAGCTTCAGATAAGGCTCCACCGCCTCCGCCGGGGTCTCGGGGCTGATGGTGATGCCCACCTTCTTGCCCAGGAACCGTATCTTCTGTATGGTGCCCACCACGTCCCGGGTGGCCTCTATGTGGAAATTGATGAGGTTGGCCCCGCAGTCGGCGAATTCCTTGATATACCGCTCCGGCCTGTCGATCATCAGATGCACGTCAAAAAAGATGTCGGAGCACTTCCGGATGGACAGTATCACCGGCATCCCGAAGGATATGTCCGGCACGAAGACTCCATCCATGACATCTATATGCAGATACCGGGCTCCCGCATGCTCCGCCTCCCTGATCTGCTCCCCAAGCCTGCTGAAATCCGCTGCCAAAATAGACGGTGACAATATATTCATCTAATCTCTCCTCGACTCCTGCTCTGACGAAGCCCCCGCGCTCTGGCGGAACGCCTTGTCCTTCAGCGGGGCGGCCTGCGCCCCGCTCGTTTCGCAAGGTCTATTTTAACAGAGATCCTACAGCTTGTCCACGTCCTTTTTCAATTGTTCCCATGCATCCTCATGCTCCGTGTAATAGAGAGGGCATTTCTTCCCGCCGCAGTCGTAATGGCGCAGGATGTCCTCGGCGTCCAGGCCGTAGATGTCCGTCAGCCAGGCCAGCAGGGAGATCAGGGAATCGTATGTCTCCTGGGTGAAGGCCCCGTCCTCCGCCAGGTAGCAGCACTCGATGGAGACGGAGTCGTAGTTGCGGGTCATGACGGCGTAGGCGATTTCGTCTAAGGGCACGCACTGGATGATCTCCCCCTCGTAGCCGATGATGAAATGGGCGCTGACGCTGGCCTCATGGGTGTCCTTCTGCCA
>CAMTBF010000195.1 GCA_947068385.1 uncultured Lachnospiraceae bacterium | reverse complement strand
AGGATCTGCCTTACCTGCTCCTCTTCCTCCCGGTAGGTCTCTATGACAAGCTCGTCGTGCACCTGCAGGATCAACCTGGACTTCAGCCCCTTGTCCCGCAATGCCCTCCACACACGTATCATGGCTATCTTGATGATGTCCGCCGCCGTGCCCTGTATGGGGGAATTCATGGCCACCCGCTCCCCGAAGGAGCGCTGCATGAAATTGGAGGAGGAAAGCTCCGGGACAGGCCTTCTCCTGCCGAACATGGTGGTGATATATCCCTTCTCCTTCGCCCCGGCCACCAGCCCGTCCAGGAAAGCCTTCACCCCCGGATAGGTGGCGAAATACTGCTCGATGTAGTCCGCCGCCTCCTTCTTGCTGATGCTCAGGTCCTGGCTCAGACCGAAGGAGCTGATACCGTAGACGATGCCGAAGTTCACGGCCTTGGCGTTGCGCCGCTGGAGATCCGTGACCTCCTCGAAGGGCGTGTGGAACACCTTCGCCGCCGTGATCCGGTGGATGTCCTGATCCATGTGATAAGCCTCGATTAGCTGTTGATCCCCGGACATATGGGCCAGCACCCGCAGCTCTATCTGGGAATAGTCCGCGTCCATGAACTCGCAACCCTCCCTGGGCACGAACACCTTGCGGATGCGCCTGCCCAGCTCCATGCGCATGGGGATGTTCTGGAGGTTGGGCTCCGTGGAGCTGATGCGGCCCGTGGCGGTGATGGTCTGGTTGAAGCTGGTGTGGATCCTCCTGTCCGCCCCGATGTAGACGGCCAGCCCGTCCGCATAGGTGGACTTCAGCTTCGTCAGCTGTCTGTATTCCAGGATGTCCTTGACGATGGGAGCCTCCTCCGAGAGCTTCTCCAGCACGTCCGCCGCCGTGGAATACCCGGTCTTGGTCTTCTTGCCCCCGGGGAGCTTCATGGTGTCGAAGAGCACCTCCCCCAGCTGCTTGGGGGAATTGATATTGAACGCTACGCCTGCCTGGGCATGGATGGACTGCTCCAGTTCCTCTATCCGCGCCACCAGGGCGTCGCCGTAGGCCTTCAGCTCCTCTCTGCGCACCTCCACGCCTTCCCGTTCCATATCGTACAGCACCAAGGACAGGGGCATCTCTATGTCCCCCATGAGACTGTCCATGCCGGTCTCCCCCAGCTTCCGCTCCAGCTCCTGCGCCGCCCTCCGGGCCACATAGGCCACATAACAGCAGTATTCCATGAATCTGTCCGGCGAAGCCCCTGCCGCCTCCTGGGCCTTTTGCTTGCCGAAGCACTCCGCCCAGCCGGGGATCTGCAGCCCCAGGTGCTCTGCCGCAATGGTCTCCGGGGCGTAGTCGCTCTTTAAGGGGTTCAGCAGATAGGCCCCGATCAGGATATCGAAATACCGTTCGGTAGTATCCTGTTCCAGGTACGGATACAGCCTCTTGATGTCGAAGGCCGCGATCCGCGCCCTGGCGGAAAGCGCCCGCAGGCCCTCCGCGCAGGCAGCCTCCTCCCCGTCCCTGTCCCGGTCCTCCCCCGGCTCCTGGAACAGGGTCAGCTGCACGTTCTCCTCCACGGGCAGCACGTAGAGGAAGACCTCTTCCTCCACGGACACCGCCGCAGCCACCAGGCAGTCCCCTTCCATGGCCAAAAATACCCCTGCCCGCTGGCCGTCCCTTATCTTCTTGAGCCTGGCAAGGAATTCCTTCCGGCTCTCCAGCCGCCGAAAGGTGGCGGAGATATCCTCGTTCCTGTCCGCCTGCTCCTGGTCGAAGCGGCTGAGCATGTTGCGGAATTCCAGCTCCTTGAACAGGTCGTAGGCCTCCTTTGTATAGAAGCCCTCCGCTTTGGACGCCTCGTAGTCCATGGACACGTCGCTGTCGGTCCTAATCGTGACCAGGACCTTGCTCAGATCCGCCAGCTCCCGGTTCGCAATCAGGGACTCCCGGATGCTCTTTTTGGAGATTTCCTCCACATGGGCATAAATCTCCTCCATGGAGCCGTACTGCACCATGAGCTCCGTGGCGGTCTTCTGCCCCACCTTGGGCACCCCGGGCACATTGTCGGAGCTGTCGCCCATGAGGGCCTTCAGATCGATGAACTGCAGCGGGGTCACCTGGAAGGCTTTGACTACATCCTCCGGATAATAGTCCTCCACCTCCGTCCTCCCCATCTTCGTCTTCGGAATCCTGATCTTGATATGCTCGTCCGCCACCTGCAGCAGATCCCTGTCGCCGGACACCAGGGATACCTCCATCCCCTGGGCCTGGGCTTTCTTGGCCAGCGTCCCCAGGATGTCGTCCGCCTCCAGCCCAGCCTGCTCCACGATGGTCACCCGCATGGCTCGCAGCACGTCCTTCAGCACGGGCACCTGCTCCCGCAGCTCCTCCGGCATGGGCTTCCTGGTGCCTTTGTATGCCTCGTACAGCTCATGGCGGAAGGTGGGCGCATGCACGTCAAAGGCCACTGCCAGGAAATCCGGCTTCTCCTCCTCCAGAATGCGAAACATGATATTCAGGAAACCGTACACCGCATTGGTGTGCAGCCCTTTGGCATTGGTCAAATCCGGCACGCCGTAAAAAGCCCTGTGCAGAATACTATGTCCGTCTATCAATACAAGCTTCCTGCTATTCTTCAAAACCACACCGCCTCTCCAAGTCACTCCTACAGCAATATCCAGACAAAAACGCCGATCAACAGGCATGCAGCCGCAATCTCCAGGGCAGACCCGGCATACAGGAAGGCGGAGTTGAAGCTGACCTTCCGCCTGGTCTCCTCCAGCCGCAGCCCCAGCTCGGACTGCAGGTCAAAAGCATTGCCGTCCTCCAGGCGCTGCATGCCCTCCGCCACCAGGAACTGGATAGCCAGCTCCTCCCTGCACTCCTCGCAGGACTCCCTGTGCTCGTAGAACAGCTTCAGGGTGGGATAGTCCAGCTGCCGCCTGATAAAGCCAGGAATCAGCCTTTCAAATTCCTTGCACTCCATTCCTCCCTGGAATGTCATTCCATGGATCGCCCTTCTCCCATGGACCGCCTTGCCTCCATTTTCCTCCAGCAATGCCAAATGCGTCACCTCCCGCCGTCTGCACTCTCGATTCCCGTAAAGCCGCTCAGGCCTCCAGCGCCTGGGCGATGTCCGCGATCAGATCTTCCTTGTCCTCGATGCCGCAGCTGATGCGGATCAGCTCCGCGGGCACGCCCGCCTCCCTCAACTGCTCGTCCGTCATCTGACGGTGGGTGCTGGAGGCCGGGTTCAGACAGCAGGTGCGTGCATCCGCCACATGGGTCTCGATGGCCGCTATCTTCAGGTTCTTCATGAAGCTGCTGGCCGCCTCCCTGCCGCCCTTCAGGCCAAAGGACACCACGCCGCAGCTACCCTTCGGCAGGTATTTCTGGGCCAGGGGATAGTATTTGTCTCCCGGCAGGCCGCAGTAGTTCACATAGGCTACCTTTGGATGCTCAGAGAGGAACTGCGCCACCGCCAAGCCGTTCTCGCAGTGCCGCTGCATGCGCACATGGAGGCTCTCCAGCCCCAGGTTCAGGATGAATGCGTTCTGGGGGCTCTGGATGGAGCCGAAGTCCCGCATGAGCTGTGCAGTACATTTCGTGATGAAGGCGCCCTCCTTTCCGAACTTCTCCGCGTAGGTGATGCCGTGGTAGCTGTCGTCCGGGGTGCACAGGCCGGGATATCTGTCCGCGTGGGCCATCCAGTCGAACCTGCCGCTGTCCACGATGGCTCCCCCCACTGCCGCGCCGTGGCCGTCCATGTACTTGGTGGTGGAATGGGTCACGATGTCGGCCCCCCACTCAAAGGGACGGCAGTTGACGGGGGTGGCGAAGGTATTGTCGATGATCAGGGGGATGCCGTGGGCATGGGCGCATCCCGCGAACTTCTCGATGTCCAGCACGGTGAGGGCGGGATTTGCGATGGTCTCGCCGAAGACTGCCTTGGTGTTGTCCTGGAATGCCGCGTTCAGTTCCTCCTCCGTGGCATCCGGGCTCACGAAGGTCACGTCTATGCCCATCTTCTTCATGGTGACGGAGATCAGGTTGAAGGTGCCGCCGTAGATGGTGCTGGAGGAGACGATGTGGTCGCCGCAGCCGCATATATTGAAAAGCGCATAGAAATTAGCGGCCTGTCCGCTGCTGGTCAGCATCGCCGCGGTGCCGCCCTCCAGCTGGGCGATTTTGGCCGCCACGTAGTCGTTGGTGGGGTTCTGGAGCCTGGTGTAGAAGTAGCCGCTGGCCTCTAAGTCGAAGAGCTTCCCCATCTCCTCGCTGGTGTCGTATTTGAAGGTAGTGCTCTGGACGATCGGAATCTGGCGGGGCTCCCCGTTTCCCGGCGTGTAGCCGCCCTGTACGCATATGCTGTCGATTTTCATGTCAGTCTCCTCCTAATAATATGTTGTTTTCCTCATTGGTAAAGCCTGTGCTCCGGCATCCTTAGGGCGTCAAACGGTTCGGGCCCCGGAAAAGGAACATGGCGTCCTTGATGGTCAGGCCCATGAGCAGCATGGTCAGCCTGTCCACGCCGATCCCGAAGCCGCCGTGGGGCGGGCATCCGTACCGGAAGAATTCCAAGTAGAACCTCACGTCCTCCGCCAGCCCTTTTTCCTCCGCCTGCTTTTTCAGCACTTCGTAGCGGTGCTCCCGCTGGGCCCCGGTGGTGATCTCCACGCCCCGCCAGATCAGGTCATACCCCTGGGGCACCCCGTTCTCGTCCCGCATATGATAGAATGCCCGCTTCTGGGCGCTGTAATCCGTCACGAACAGGAATTCATGGCCGTAATGCTTCTTCACCCATTCGTAGCTCAGCCGCTCCGCGTCCGTAGTGAGGTCGCCCTTCTCGGACTCCTCCACCGTATATCCGAAATCCCGTTCCAGCCCCTGGTACAGCTCCTGCAGGGTGACCACGGGAAACGGCGTGCCGGGCACGATGACCTCCGTCCCGAACAGCTCCTTGATCCGCTCCCCATACTTCTCTTGGACGGCTTTCAGGCCTGCCTGTAAGAGGTTCTCCTCCATCCTCATCACATCGCGGAAGGAGTCGATGTAGCTGAATTCCAGGTCGAAGCCCGTGAACTCCGTGGTGTGCTTGCTGGTGAAGGACTTCTCCGCCCGGAACACCGGCCCCACCTCAAAGATGCGCTCGAATCCGCTGGCCATGGCCATCTGCTTGTAGAACTGGGGGCTCTGGGCCAGATAGGCCTTCCTGTCGAAATATTCCACCTGGAACACGTCTGCGCCGCTCTCGCTGGCCGCTCCGATCAGCTTGGGGGTGTGGATCTCGATGAAGCCCTCTGCCAGAAGGTACTGTCTCATGGCGTTCACCAGGGCTGTCTGCACCTGGAACATCAATTGATTCTCCTCTGTCCTCAGGTCGATCCAGCGGTAGTCGATCCGCTGGTCGATGCTGGAGCGCTCTACGGCCTTTTTCTTCTTGGTGGCCGGGATTTCCTTCCTGGCAATGGGCAGGGCCTCCGCCACGCTCTCCACGGAGATCTCCTTCGGGATGATTTCGATGCCGCCCAGCTTCACATACTCGTTCTCCGCCACCTGGCCGATCACGGTCAGGACGGAATCGTTGGTCACCGCTTCCAGCTTTTCCGCCAGCTCGGGCGCGCTGTCTTTCTCCAGGGTAATCTGCACCTTTCCGGTGATGTCCTTCAGGACGATGAACAGCATGGACTTGCTGTTGCGGATATTGTCCGCGAATCCCTGCAGCTTCACCTCCGTGCCAACTTTTTCGGCTACGTCCTTTATATAGACCCTCTCGCTCATCTTCTGCCTCCGTTTCTGTTATCCGCTCCTGCCTGCCATGCCCCGGCCCTTTGCACCGGGCCGGGCTTTCCTTTACGCCGTAGCAGTTCAGACAGGTCGCTTGCCCTCCTCTTAGTCCTGGGCCACCATCTCCCTGTAGAATTCCGTATAGTCGAACCGCTTCTCCTTCGTGAACTGGATGGCTGCCCTGGGGTGCTGGTTCAGCAGGCCCGTCATCAGGTACTGCAGGTCGTATCCCCAGACCACGCCCTCCTCCTTTAACTGCATCATATACTGATCCACGAAGCGGATGGCGGGGTATATGTTGTACTTGGGATTGCGCAGGAAGCCTAGCAGCAGCTCCATGGCGCAGTTCCCTGCCCCTCTGCCCATGGAGGCGTAAGTGGCGTCTAACCAGTCCACGCCGTCCCCCACCGCCTCTATGGTGTTGGCAAAGGCCAGCTGCTGGTTGTTGTGGGCATGGATGCCCACCTTCTTGCCATATCTGTTCGCCACCTCCAGGTACATGTCCGCGAAGCGGGCGATCTGCTCCGGGTACATGGCACCATAGCTGTCCACGATGTAGAGCACGTCCACCGGTGACTGCCCCAGGATCTCCAGGGCGGCCCGCAGCTCCCCCTCCAGGGAGTTGGAGATGGCCATGATGTTGCAGCAGACCTCGTATCCCTTGCGCTTGGCATCCTCGATCAGGTCCACCGCCCCCGGGATGGTGTTCACATAGGTGGCCACCCGGATCATGTCGATGGGGCTGTCCGCCCGGTCAAGGATGTCCGATTTCTCGCATCGTCCCACGTCCGCCATCACCGACACCTTTAAATCCGTGGCGTTCTCCCCCACGATCTTCCGGATGTCCTCGTCCCTGCTGAATTTCCACTTGCCGAACTTGTCCTCGTCGAACATCTCCGTGGAAGCTTTATAGCCGAATTCCATATAGTCCACGCCGGCCCGCAGGTTCGCCAGGTACAGCGCCCTCACGAACTCATCTGTGAAGTAGAAATTATTCACCAGCCCGCCGTCCCGCAGGGTGGCGTCCACCACCTTGACGTCCGGGCGGTACGCTATCAGATTCGATATCTCTTTCATGGTAGTCTGCTCCTTTTCTCTGGATATGCTGCGCTTTCTGCTTTCGCTTTTTCGCATATACAGCATTGTTTTCCGATT
>CAMTBF010000194.1 GCA_947068385.1 uncultured Lachnospiraceae bacterium | reverse complement strand
TCCCGGAGCATGCTTTTCAATGCGTCCAGCGAGCTGCCTATCTGTTCCCCATAGGAAATCACGGTCCTGTCCCTCTGGCACAGCGCGTATATGTCAAACTGGCTGCCATACCCATGCTGGACGGTATTCCTCTCCCTGGAATACACATATTCGATTCCTTTCCAATCATGGCTGAGGATTTCGTCCTGCCCCAGCCACTTCTCATAATAGGCTTCTGTGATCTCTCTGTAGCTATTCTTGCTGTCCATCCTTTGCCTCTTGTATTATAAGTATTTCTCAGATTCTTCCTGGCTTAAATTATACTGCTCCTGAATCTGGACCTGGATTGCCTGTGCTGGGATGCCCAACTTCTTCAGTATGGAAACCGTTCCTCTGATGCCTTCCTCTATCCCTTTTTCTATCCCTTCTTCTACGCCCTCATTCCTTATCGTCTTCGCTTCATATTCCAGCACCTTTCCACCCATTACAGACTTCACTCCTTTCCTCACAGCGGCATGCTTCTTAGCTTTAATCTGGCAAGCTCAGGACGGCATTCCGCTCCAGCCACTTCGCCACGCCGTCCTGGTCGTTGCTATCTATTATGCCTGTGGCGGCCTCTTTCAGCTCCGGCACGGCGTTCTCTACGGCGTAGCATTCATCGGACAGTCGGAACATGGGGATGTCATTGATGGCGTCCCCAAAGGAGACGATTCTGTCGCAGTTCCATAGGGCTTTCAGGGACTTGATGGCTTCGGCTTTCGTCGCTTTCCTGGGCATGATCTCACACCAGTACTCGGGGCGGTAGAGCTCCTGCTGGATCGTGCAGCGGAACCTCCCGTCCCGGGAGAAGAGCTCGTATATGGGCATCAGCTCCTCTTTTTCTCCTATGCAGGTATAGTAGAAGACATCTCCGTCATAGAGGCCGCCAGCATCCCTCAGAGGCCTCAGTCGCCTGTCGCCTTTCCGCTTCGAGAGGTAGCGCTTTATCCCCTCGTTCTCCCGGGCGGTGTCCCAGGACACGCTTTCCCTGCCCCGTATGTAGGAATATACCAGCGGGCTGATCCGCGCCTGGTTCAGGACATGCCTGACGAACCCGGCTTCTTCCTCCGTGAAGTACAGGGAGGAAAGGATTTCCCCTGTGTCAGGGCGCAGGATGAACGTGCCATTGTATACGATCACGGGCATGGCCAGCGCCAGGCCCTGCGCCACCACGGATGCCGATTCCCTAGACCTGGCCGTGGCATAGGTGAAAAGCATCCCCCTTTCCACCAGTCCGTTGATAATCCGCAGGCTCTCCGGATTGATCCGGTCTTTCGTATTCAGCAGGGTGCCGTCCAAATCGGTAACATACAGTGTCCTCATAGTCTCGCCTTTCCATCCAAGAACTGCCCGGCCTCTTCCGTCATCCCCTCGCAGTCTGCCAGCAGAAAGCCGTGGCGGGGCAATCCTGCCGTAAAAACGTACTTTATCGCTTAGCGCCCCACAGCGGGTAATCCTCGAAGATATATCCGTAAAGGCAGTCGGGATAATTGCCCCTCCCGGCTATTTTTTCACTTTTGCCTTTATGAGCAGCATCATAGGGCGGCGCAGCTCGTCCTCCATCCCCAGAACGTCCATCATCTCTGCGGGCGGGACCGCCTCCTCCAGCGCCTGGATTTCGAAGCCGTTGTCCAGTAGTCCCATGGCTATCTGCGTCAGCGTATGATGCTGCTTCACCACCTCGCATCCACAAAAGCGGGTCTTCCGCTCCCCGGGCATGAAATAATCATCTATGGGCCAGTACCTGGGCCTGCCGTCTTCGGCATATGCCCAGTCCTGCCCCACCCCTGCGGTGAAGACCGGATGCTCGATGTTAAAGAGGAATATGCCACCCGGCCGCAATGTCCTGTGCACGTTCCGAAAGACCTGGTTTATATCCCCTATGTAGTGCAGCGCCAGGTTGGAGATGACGCAGTCCCATCCGTTTTCCGGGTATCCGTATTCTTCTATGCCGCAGACCAGGTACTCTATCCGCGCATGGGCGTTTCGCCGTCGGGCCTCCTGGATCATCTTTCCGCTCAGGTCGATGCCCAATACCTGTTTCGCCCCTTTTTCCACGGAATATCTGCAATGCCATCCGTAGCCGCATCCCAGATCCAGGACACATCTCCCGGCAAGGGGCGGAAATAAGGGCTTGAGCTGGTGCCATTCCCCGGCTGCGCTCAGCCCCTCCTTGCTGCGGGCCATTTGGGCATATTCATGAAAAAATGTTTCATCCTCATATTCGTTATGCATCTTCTATCCTTTTCGCCTCTCTGCTCATGCCTTTCAGCATCCTCTGGTTTTCCCTACCCAGCCTCTGCGAACTCACTCCATACAGGCCCGGAGCATCTCGGTGCCTTTCTGCTGCGCTTCGCTCACCTCTCCCAGCAGGCTGGCGTAAAAGGCAGCGGCGGCCTGGCGCCTTTCTCCCGCGATTTCCGTGCCTCTGGCCGTATAAAATTTATCGTACAGGCCCTCCAGCTTGTATTTGTATTCCTGGAAAAAGGACGGCTCCCTGTCGCCTGTCCCATCGGAAACCCGCCCGTCCGGCAGCACCGTGTACAGGGGTTCCGAAAGCTGGCCATGGTAAATCAGCGTCCTGGCGATGCCCACGGCCCCGGACGCGTCCACCTTGTCCGCGTCGAAGAGTATCTTGGCCTCCAGGGATTGGGGCTCATTGCCCTTTCTGTAGCGGTGGGATGCGATGCATTCCTTTACATGGGCCGCGAAGCCCTCCGGGAAGCCCTGCCCCAGCAGGAAACGGTATGCTTTCTCCGCCCCTGCCTGCGCATGGCACAGCTTCGGGTCCTCATACTGCTCCCGGCGGCCGATGTCGTGGAGCAGGCAGGCGCAGATCAGCACGTCCATGTCCACGCCCTCTTCCGTCCCGGCAATGTCCAGGGCCGTGTAGAGGACGCGGTAGATATGCTCCTTGTCGTGGGCGCTGTCCTCCATGCAGGACAGCATGTAGTTTTCCAGCAGCGTGTAGGTCTCTTTTGTCATGGCTCTCCTCCTATCAGGATTCTCCTCGTCATGATCCCTTATCCCAATATCATATCAAACAGGCTCATCTGGACCGCCTCCACGGCCTCCTTATCCTCCCGCCCGGCCTGCTCCCGTATCACGTCCCCTGACGGAATCTCCCGGAGGAAAGGAGAAGGCTCCCCGCCGCAGACCAAGATCAGCTCCTCCCTGGCCCTGGTCATGCCCACGTAGCACAGGCGGCGCTCCTCCTCCAGATCCGCCTCCCCGCCGCCGACGGTAAGCGGGAGCCGCCCCTCGTCCATGCCATAGAGGAATACCACCGGAAACTCCAGGCCCTTGGAACCGTGGAGGGTCATCAGCGTCACCGCGTCCGCCGTGAACTTCCTGCCGCTGTTCCTCCTTATGTCCCCGTCCTCGCCAAAGGATAGGGTGTGGAGAAAGCTCTCCATGGTAGGATACAGGACTGACATATCTGTCAGTTTCTTCATGGCCTCGCTGCCCGCAAAGGAAATGTCGTTGCCCCATTCCTCCAGAAGCTTCACAGGCTTTCCCTTCTTCGCCTTTTTCCGGTACTTTTCTGCCAGGAGGGCCAGCGCTTCCTCCCGTCCCTCTCCCAAAAGGGATCCCAGGAGCCTCCGGCAGAGCATCTTCGAGGATTCCTCCCCAGGATACAGGACATGGCGGAAGAAGTACAGCGCGGCGCGCACCTCCCGCTCCCGCAGGAAATCCTCCCGTCCGGCGACCACATAGGGGATGCCCTCCTGGCGCAGGCACTTTTCCAGTAAAGCGGCCTGCCTGTGTGTGCGGTAGAGCACCGCCATGTCGGAAAACCCCCGCACCCTGCGGCCCTCCTGTGTCCCGTCCCTGTCCGTGTCCAGCATGTCGATGCCGCCGATCTGGCGGGTGATCTCCTTGGCTACGAAGATCGCTTCCCTGCGCTCATCCTCCGCGGATACGATGCGCACAGGAAGCCCGTCCCTGTCCTCCCCTTTTCCTGCTTTTGCGGCCATTCTACGCTGTCCCCCCTCATTGTGGGAGATCACGCCAAGCGCTCCATGCAGGATAGCCGGGGCGGAGCGGTAGTTTTCCTCCAGGCGTATGACAGCAGTGTCAGGATACTCCTCTTCCAGCCGGGAGAAGACCTTTGGATCACAGCCCCGAAAGCCATAGATGGACTGATCCGGGTCCCCGATGACGAACAGCTCCATGCCTCCCCGCCCCCATTCCTTGACCAAATGGTACTGAAGGGGGTTGATGTCCTGAAATTCATCGATGAGCAGGTAGGAGAAGCGGCGGCGCTGCGGCGCATCCTCCGGCAGCTCCTCAAGGAGCCTAACTGTCTCCAGCAGCAGGTCGTCATAATCCAAAGCATCCGCCTGGCGGAGGAGCTTTTGATAGTATTCGTACACGCGCCGGTTCTGTGATTCTCCGGGCAGGAATCCAAGGGCTGAGTCCTTTCCGGAGCCGGGCTGCCCATCCGGATTTTTCACGGCTGCAAAAGCGTCAGAAGCACCAGTTCCTGTAAGGCTGCCCGTCAGGCCGTTCTTCGCCCGGGACAGTTCCTGCAGAAACTTCCCGGGAGAGTCCTTCTTTCCAAATTCCCGGAGGGCCTTTTCCGCCAGCTCTACCTGCAGGCCCTCATCCGCTACCACAAAGGAACGCCCTGCCTCCTGCAGGAAGCGGCTGCAGATGGCATGGAATGTCCCAATCCACACATCTGCCGCGTTCCGATTTTTGAGATCCTTCTGACATTTCTGGCCCTTCCGGGCGTCTTTCCGTAGTTTGCCCTCTCCCTGGCTGCTGTCCGCCGTCCTGGCACGCATCTCCTCTGCCGCTTTATTAGTGAAGGTCACCGCTGTGATCTCCTCCGGCGGGATCCCTCGCGTTTCCAGGAGATGGTTCAGCCTGGCAATCAGCGTCCTGGTCTTTCCTGCTCCAGGCCCGGCGATGACCGCCACGCTGCGCCCGACCCGCTCCACGGCTTCACGCTGGCGTTCGTTCAGGCCGCCTGTCTCCTCCGGCTGTAATGCCTGTGGCTCCATCTGTGCCAATGCGGAAGCTTCGCCTTCCTCTTCCAGGATCCCGGTCTGCTGCCCGTCGCTCTCCGGAGCCTTCGTTCTGCCTGTGTCCTGCCCGCTGACCTCTTTCCTGGTAGGCCCTTTCTGCCCGCCAGCCGCCGAACCCTTCCCGGCTCCCGCCGCGTCCGGAACCCCTTCCGCCTGTCGGCTCTTCTCCATGGCCCGCATCTCTTCGGCCGTAAAGAGGCTCATCTGCCCCTCCAGGCTGCTGATGTCCTCCGGGGTAAGCAGGCCAATCTTTCCATACTCTCCGTCAAAGCCCGGCGTGCGCTCCACCTTTCCCTCCCGCAGCCGCCGGATGCCCTCCGCCAGCAGCGGCCCTGCCGCCTTTCGGATGTCCTCCACAGGGATCTCACGCAGGATGGCGAATTCCGGCCCCAGGCTTCCTATCATCTGCTCGTACTTCTCCACAGCCTTCTTCCCTGCGGGGGAAATCCCCATGGAAGCGCCAATCACCTCCGGAAGGGGCACCAGGCTCTGGAAGGGGCGGCCTGATGGCAGAAGGAAGCCCTCCTCCCTGTCCGCGTCCGCCAGCTGCTCTATCCGGTTCAGAACGCCTATGGTGATCTTCTTCCCGCACACAGGACATCTCCCACCGTACTTTGCAGTCTCCTGGGGACTGATGCACAGCCCGCATTTCCTGTGCCCGTCGAAATGATATTTCCCCTCCTCCGGGAAGAATTCTATGGTGCCAGCCAGACCCTTTCCCTCCTGAATCGCATCTGTCAGCCCCCGGTAGGACAGCTCTATATCGAAGAGATTCGCCTCCCGCCCCAGCTTTGCCGGGGAATGGGCATCAGAATTGGAGATTAGATGGAACCGGTCCAGCGCGGCCACCCGCCAGTTCATGGGCGGGTCGGAAGACAGTCCTGTCTCCAGGGCATGGATATGGGGCGTCAGGTCTTCGAAGCACTCTTCTATTGTCTCGAAGCCCGAAAAGGCCCCGAACAGGGAGAAATGGGGCGTCCAGATGTGGGCGGGCACATAGATTCCCTCCGGGCAGGTCTCCAGCATGATTTCCAGCAGATCCCTGCAGGGAATCCCCAGGATGGGCCGACCGTCAGAATGGATGTTCCCAATCAGCTCCAGCCGCCTGGCCAGTGCCTCCGCTGCCTCCAGGCCAGGCAGGAGCAAGAGGCTGTGGACTTTGCGCACCCGGTCTCCCTTTTTATAGATGGAGCTGATCTCCCCGGTGACCACGAAGCGGGGCTGCATGCCGCTCTCCCCCGCTCCCCCGATCCGGTATTCCTTTTTCAGCACGTACAGGCCGTCCTCCGCCGGTTCCAGCTTCTCTTTCAGCTCCTCCCGCCAGGCCGGGTGGGTGAAGTCCCCTGTGCCCACGATATGAATCCCTTTTTTCCTGGCCCACAAATCCAGATGCTCCGGGGTGCAGTCTTTGCTGGTAGCCCTGGAGTATCTGGAGTGGATATGCAGATCTCCTATGTACATTTCTCCTCACATTCTGCCGCCTGACAGGCAGGCTTTGGGTGGATGGCGTCTATCGCCAGCGTCAGGGCATCGTCCTTGCTGGCATCCGGCCTCATGAAGTAGCTTGTGGACACCCTGAAACGCAGCTTGCTTGCAGGCATCGCGAATTTTCGGGGCATTCCGTAGGAATTTGGTTTTCCGCCGGTTTCTGTCCCGATGATCCGCGCGATTCCGTTGTCCTTTAAAGTGACTGCAAAGGTTCTCGCGCTGCTGAAAGTGTGGCATGAAACCCTGCAGAGGATATGGGGCGGAAAGCAGATGGGCTTCCTTTTGTTCCTGACGATTTCCCGCCTGCTCGTTATCTGCATTGGCTCTCCGGAAGAATAGTCTATCATTTCATATCTCCGAAAGCTCTCTGCATTGGTG
>CAMTBF010000193.1 GCA_947068385.1 uncultured Lachnospiraceae bacterium | reverse complement strand
ACATAGTAAAAGAGATTCCGGAACCGTTCTTTACGGATCTGGAAAGCGGACTGGTCAGCGGCATCGGCTACGGTTTTGCCATATGGGCCATTTACCGGATGTCAAGGCGGCTAGAGCCTGTTTTTCGCGGTAAGCGGAAAAAATGGTATGTCATGCTGGCAGTTCCTTTACTCGCGGTCGTTACAGTGTATGAAGTGGCAGGCTGGGGTGCGAGCAACGGGATTATGGTCAGAAGCGGGGGCAGTATGGGACTGTACTATGACCAGATTTTCAGCCATGCCGGTTTTCTGGTGCTGACGCTCCTGTCCATGTCTGCGGCAGGGGTCTATGTGTTCGGGATGAACAGGATCTATCTGGAGCAGGAAAAAAGCGGCCGGTACCATTCGCAGATCGCGGTCTATAAAATGCTGGCAGAGCAGCACAGGCATTCGGAACGGCTGCGGCATGACATGAAAAACCATATCATAGCCCTGTCGGCGCTGGCTCGGAATAAGGAATGGGAGAAGATAGATAAGTACCTAAAAAACATGGAGGACATTGCCCTGGACACCGGCGTGGATATGACAGGAAACAAAACGGTCGATGCGCTCCTTTACCAGAAGAAGAGACAGGCGCAGGATGAGGGTATCAGGTGGGAATGTGACGTACAGATACCAAGAGAATGCTGCATCAATGAGTTTGACCTGTGCGTGTTGTTCGGGAACATGCTGGACAATGCTTTGGAGGCATGCGGAAGGATGCGTAGGGATGAATGCCGTTTTATCCATATTCAGGCAAAATCGGTAAAGAAGTGTTTCCTGATCGAAGTAAGGAACAGCATGGACAGGACGGAGCAGTTTACAGAGGGATTTACGAATAAGGAGGATTCGCAGGAGCACGGAATCGGTCTGCTGAATGTTGGGGATGTAGTGCATGGCTATGACGGGGTGCTGAATGCCGAAGCGGAAAACGGTATTTTCCTGATTTCTGTTTTGATGCCCTTTCCTGATGCCGCACATGACATCAAAACGGCTGTTTGAAGCATGAAGCTCATATCGTATCTCTCCACGGCCGAAAGAAGAGGTGAGGGGCTTCTGTCCCTGAAAAATGGAGATAAGGAGGATGCACTATGCATACGAAGACAATGGAAGGGCTTATTGGCGCGAGGACGAATATGAATCTGATGAACACCCCCATGCGCGTTTTCAAGGAAGCAAGGCGTAAGGGAGATACGGAGACAATGAAGCGCGCAATGGGGTATGTCGATGATTTTTCCGACAAGGCGGAGGAGTATAAGGCGGAAGCCGACAAAGGGATGGAAGAGGACGCAAAGGAGGCAAGGGAGAAAGCAGAGCTGCAGCGTGAAGAGGCTGTCCGGAAGCGCAGGGAAGAGCGTGAAAAACTGGAAGCGAAGATGGAAGAAAGCAGGAATGCCGATACCAATACAAAGACCAAAGAGATAGAGGGACAAATCTTGGAGATCAGCGAAGAAGGAAAGGTGCTGTTGAAGGACAATCAGGGCACGGACGCTGTGGGAGCAGAGACAGGTGCGGTAAAGAGCGATGCTGTAAAGGAACCAGTGACATATACGAAGGCAGGGGATGCAGTTCCTATGGAGCAGGAAACGAGCTTTTCGGTGTCGGTGTGAACAACCGCTGAACAACCGTTTAGAATCCAGAGAGCATAACCCTCTTGCACCTAAGAAGAAAATCATGTATACTGGGGAAAAATCGTTCTATTGAGAGAGGAGCAGTAGCGATGCGCATTGCCATCTGCGATGATGAGGCCGCGATGGCGGCGCTGGTGGAACAGCTTGTGGGGCGTTGGAGCGTGGAGCGCGGCCAGTCCTGCGATACTCGCACCTTTCCCTTTTCCAGCGGCGAGGAAATGCTCTTTGAAACGGCGGGCAGCTATCCTTTTGACCTGATTCTGCTGGACATTGACCTGGGTGGCGGGAAGCTCAGCGGCCTGGAGCTGGCCCGGAAGATCCGGGAGACAGACGCCCGGGTATCCCTGGCCTTCCTCACCAATTATCCTGACCACGTCTTTGAGGGCTATGAGGTTGCCGCCCTGCGCTACCTCATGAAGCCGGTGACGGAGGAAAATCTCTTTCCCCTGCTGGACTTAGGGCTGGAGCGTATGGGGCGGGTCGGACGCTATCTCGTGCTGGAGGTGGATGGGGAGCAGCGCCGGGTGGAGGAGGACAGCATTTTCTATCTGGAGGCTAGGGGACATACAGTGCTGCTGGAAACGGCAGCGGGCTCCATCACAGTGAAGGCCCCGCTCTCCGCCCTGACCCATCGGCTGGGAACGGATTTCGTCCCCGCACACCGGAGCTTCCTGGTGAACCTGCGGCATGTGGAGCGGGTGGGACGGAGTCAGTGCCTGCTGGAAGGTGGGCGCAGTGTCCCCGTCAGCCGGGGGGCCTGGGAGAAGCTGAACCGGGCGTTCATCGACTACTACAGGGAGATGTGACATGAAGCTTTGGATGATCCTGCTGGCCGCAGGGCTGGCAGCAATAGCGGCGGGAGCAGTGGCGGTAACGGTTTGGGTGCTGTTGCGGCGCAGCGATCGGCGCATCGCCGCCTATCAGAACAAGCTGCTGGCCCGGCAGATCGCGGAGGTGGAGAACCTGTACCTGACCATGCGGGGCTGGCGGCACGACTACCACAACCATCTGCAGACCCTCAAGGCCCGCCTGGATATGGGCCAGACCGCCGGGGCCAGGTCGTACCTGGATCGTCTGGAGGACGACCTGGACGGCATCCGCGCGCTGGCGGAGACGGGCAATGTCAGCGTGGATGCCATCCTGAACGCAAAACTCTCCCTGGTGCTGAAACAGGGCATCGACCTCAACTTTAAGGCCACGGTCCCGAAAAACCTCACCGTGTCCGACATTGACCTGTGCGTCATCCTGGGCAATCTCATCGACAACGCCATGGAATCCTGCGAAAAGGTGGAGGAGGGCTCATGCTTTCTGCGGCTGTACATCGGTGTACTGAAACAGCAGCTCTACCTATCCATCTCAAACGCTACCACTGAGACCGTCCGCAAAATCGATGCCGCCTATATCTCCGCCAAGCGGGGCAACCACGGACACGGCCTTAAGCGCATCGACCGCGTAGTGGAAAAATACGGCGGCTACGTCAACCGGCAAAATGAACCGGGCGTATTTGCCACAGAGATTTTACTGCCCCTGTAACTATTCCTGCGTAATTATTTCTGCGCACAAAACATATTTGTCATCCGTGCTTGAATTTCTACAATTCATGCACGGATTCGTTTTTTGTGGGACGGATATGCTATACTTGGGCGGTAAACAGGAAGGAGTGATTTCTTTGGAGAGAAAAAAGCGGCACTCAACAGCGGAAAATATCCTGTATCTGCTGCGCCATGTAACAAAAGCAGACCGCACGTATCTGCCGGCTCTAGCGGCGGCACTGGCGGTAAAGCTGGCGTTGCCGGTAGTGGCGACGTTGCTGCCCACGGCGGCAGTGGCCGCGTTGACCAGAGGCGGGAGTATGGGACAGTATCTGACGGCAATCTTAGGGTTAATGGCCCTGTACGCCCTGGGGACGGCGCTTGCCGGGTATCTGACCCAGGTGATGAGCTTCAAGAATATGCGCTTTCGTGCCCAGACCTTCACGCCGGTCTACTTCCGCAAGGCGCTCACAATGGATTTCTGTCTGCTGGAATCGCCGGAGGGTCAGAAGAAGGCGGCTACTGCCAGTGCGGCATTGAGCGGCAATGACGTGGGAGTGGAAGGGATGCTCCGGCATCTGGAACCGTGGCTGCTGAACCTCATCGGAATGGTGCTCTACGGGGCCGCGGCGGTTCGGCTGGACTGGCGTATCCTGCTGGTGCTGCTGGCAATGACCGGGGCGAACTACTTCATTGCCCTCTGGGCCTGGCATTTCAATATGCGGACAAAGCCCACGGCGGACACCTTTCTTCAGGGGCAAAAGTACCTGCGGCGGGAGGGAGGGCAGCCCGCCAACGGCAAGGATATCCGCCTCTACCATATGGAGAAGTGGCTCATGGATGCCCACAATGCCTGCGTCATGGGTCGGGATAAGTGGCGGCGGCAGTCCTTCACACGAAGGGCCTTGCGCTCGGTCAGTGACAGTGTATTTCTGGTGGTCCGGGATGCCCTGGCCTATGCCATGCTGGTGGGGGCTTTCCTGGCCGGAAATATGGACGCGGCTGGGTTCACCCTGACCATCGGCATCATCTCCACGTTCACAAAGTGGCTCAACGAGTTTGTGGCCACCAGCGATGACTGGCGCTATGAGACATTGGAAGTGGACGATCTGCGGGACTTTCTGGAGCAGAAGGACGTGCTCAACCACGGCCCTGGGCCGGATGTCTCTCAGGTGAGGCGCCCGCCCCAGGTGGAGCTGCGGGACGTGACCTTTACCTATCCCGGTGGGGAAGGACCGGTGATCGACCGCCTGTCCTTCACCATCCGTCCGGGGGAGAAAATCGCTCTGGTGGGACTCAACGGCGCAGGGAAGACCACCCTGGTCAAGCTTCTCTCTGGCCTCTATAAGCCGGACAGCGGTGAAATTCTGGTGGACGGTATCCCCACCACTGCCTTCCATGCTGTGGAGTATCTCCGGCTGGTAGGGACACTGTATCAGGACATGAAAGTCCTCCCCTTCACCATCGGAGAGAACGTTTCCGGAAGAGAGGACTATGACCGTGACCGGGTTTGGTCCTGTCTCCACCAGGCGGGGCTGAAGGAGGCGGTGGAAGCTCTGCCCAAAGGACTGGATACTTCCATCACCCAGCAGCTGGAGCAGGACGGAATCGACCTTTCCGGCGGACAGCAGCAGCGGCTGCTTTTTGCACGGGCGCTGTATAAGGATGCGCCCCTGCTCATTCTGGACGAGCCCACCGCTGCCCTGGATCCCCTGGCGGAGGCGGATCTCTACCAGAAGTATGCCCGGACCACAGGGGGAAAGACCAGCATATTCATCTCTCACCGCCTTAGCTCCACCCAGTTTTGCGACCGCGTAGTCTACATGGAACGCGGCCGCGCCGCTGAGGTGGGCACTCACTGGGAACTGTTGGAACAGGGTGGGAAATATGCACAGTTGTTCCGGCTCCAGAGTTCTTATTACCGCAGCGAGGAGGTACAGTATGAAAATGCCTGAAAACGGTCTCTGGGGGGACTGCCGCCGGTTGATCGCCCTGGTCCAGCGCAGACGCCCTGCCACGCTCCCGGCGGCGCTTATCACCGCTGTATTGGAAAGCGCCTTTCCCTTTGTGAACATCATCCTTGGCGCTATCATCCTTGACCGTCTTTTGACAGGGGGAGAGGGAGTCATGGTGCTGGTCTGGTGGATGATTGGACTGGATTTTGCGTTTGGGTGCAGCAGCCGGATCCTGCGCTGGCTCTGTCGGGCGGAAGCCCTCACCGCGGACGAGCTGGCCCTTGGAGCCATGATGGAGAAATGCATGACCATGGATTTCCAACAGTTAGAGACACAGGAAATCATGAATAAAAAAGCCCGTGCAGAGGAAGGCTGCACCAGCAGGGGAAGCTTTTTTGAGTTTGTCTGGAACCTTTCTGAGCTCCTGGGTCACGGTCTCACGGTGCTCTATGCCCTCGTCACCGTCAGCCGCCTCTTTGTCAGCAGTTCCCTTCCGGCGGATGCGGATGTCTGGGTTCAGGTACTGAATTCTCCCTGGCTGGCTCTGGTGGCAGTGGCGCTGGCCCTGGCAGCACCCTTTGCCTGTATACCGCTGACCAGGTGGGCCAACCGGGTAAATCTGGAGTGGTATGACATCAACGTGGACGGAAACCGCCGGGGGGGAGCCCTCAGCTGTATCGTTGAGGACTACCGGCAGGGTAAGGATCAGCGGACCTACCATATCAGTGACATGCTGGTGGACAAGTATGAGCGGGTGGTGGATGCCATTTGCAGACACGCAAAGACTTTTGGCCTGCGCAACCAGGCCATCCAAAGCCTTGTGGCAGTGGTGAATCTGACTACGGTGCTTATTGCCTATCTTTTCGTGGGGCTGAAAGCCATGGCAGGCCTCATTACGGTGGGCATGGTGTCCATGCAGGTGGGAGCCATCACGGCCCTGGCAGGAGCGGTACGGGAGGCGGTGGCCCTGGCAGGCCGCCTGGACCTTCAGCGCAAATATCTCAGGGAGTATGCGGACTTCCTGGCCATCCCTTCGGAGAAATACAATGGCACCCTTCCTGTGGAAAAGCGGGATGATGGAGACTATGAACTGGAATTTCGGAATGTCAGCTTCCGGTATCCCAATCAGGAGCAGTGGAGCCTCCGCCACATCTCTTGCCGTCTGCCCAAAGGCCGGAAGTTAGCCATCGTAGGTCCCAACGGCGCAGGGAAAACCACGTTCATCAAGCTCCTGTGCCGCCTATACGATCCCACGGAGGGGGAGATCCTGCTCAACGGTATCGACATCCGCAAGTATGACTATAGGGAGTACCTGTCCCTGCTGTCGGTGGTGTTCCAGGACTTCAGGCTCTTCTCCATGAAGCTGGGAGAGAACGTGGCCGCCAGCGTGGACTACGAGCCCAGGCGGGTCTGGGAATGCCTGGAGAAGGCCGGGCTGCGGGAGCGGGTGGAACAGATGCCGGAAAAGCTGGACACCGGCCTTTTTCAGCAGAAGGAGGACGGCGTGGAGCTCTCCGGCGGCGAAGGGCAGAAGCTTGCCATCGCACGGGCGCTGTACAAGGACGCACCCATCGTCATCCTTGACGAGCCCACCGCCGCCCTGGATCCGGTCAGTGAGTACGAGATCTACAGCCGCTTCGGTCAGATGGTGGAGAACAAGACCAGCGTCTATATTTCCCACCGGATGTCCTCTTGCCGTTTCTGCGACCTGATCTTCGTCTTTGACGGAGGGGCCATTATCCAGACGGGCACCCACGAGGAGCTTCTTGACCAGAAGGAAGGGCTTTATGTCCGGCTCTG